>DYRC01000279.1 GCA_020718925.1 Desulfonema limicola | reverse complement strand
CCTAACAACATGTTCAGCCGTGCTAATCGGCTGCAACTGATGGTTAGGAATTTCACAACTTTTTCAGACTATTTTTTCGCTTAAGGCTTTGATTTAAAATAGCTGCCTCTTCGTGTTTGCCAATTGAAACCAATGCTTCGGCTTTGCTAAGAAATAGTTCCTCTATTAAGTGTTGAGCAATAGATATTCCTTTATTGAAAATATCTATTGCTCTTTTAGGATCGTCCATTACTGTATCGTAAAAGCACCCCATTTCTATATAGGCAGGTATATAATCTGGCTCAACCTGTAATATCATTTCTATGATATTCTTTGCATCATCTAAATTATATTCATTTTCTTCACTAAGTTGAATAGCTCGTGCTTTATCCAGCATTATTGTGCTTGGAAAATATTCACCATCAATTGCAATAAGGTATTTTATTAATTTAGAAGGATTATCTTCTAATTTAATATTTTTTATGTCATCAATAACTTCGTATATATTTTTCATTAATGGGCACCTAGTTTATCTAACAATCTTCCGCTTTGTTTTATTAGTTTAATCATTTTGTCTGCTTTGTTCGCTATATCCCCTCCACCTTTTGATAGGTTTATCAAATCTGCTAAAGATTTATTCTCTAACTCAGATGCGTATGATTTTGAGCATCTTAATTGTCCTCTGATAAGATCAATAGCTTTTGAATTCAATCTCTTTATTGCTTCTTGTGCCGCTTTATTCCCTGTAGATTCTAATATCGCTTCAAGTTCTTGAATATCACCACGTAACATCGCTTGTCTGATAGCAGCATCTACTGTATTATCTATTAGCCCTTCAGGATCAATGTAATTAATCGGATTATTTTGGACATAAACATACAAATTTATTCCTCCGCTTAACCCAACCGGATCCGCCGTAATATACCGTCCCGTATCTGGATCATAATACCGATTCCAGTTATAATGAAGCCCGCTCTCGGCATCAAAATACTGTCCGGGAAATCTCAAATTATTCGTAATGATTTCGGTTGTAATCCGCGCTTTCCCGAACGGAAAATAAGCCACTGCCCAGACCACCTGCCCTGATGAATCAGCAATCTTCTGCGGCGTTCCCAGATGGTCATTGATGAGATAGTACATCCCCGCCTGAGTGCCGTATAACTTCAACGCAACCGGCTCTCCGTTCAGGTAAATGTAATCACGCTGAGGATTTCCGTTTTCATCGGTCTCAGAAATGAGATTTCCGGCAAGATCATAAAAAAACAATGTCGTTTTTCCCAGTGCAGTCTTCTTCACCCTTCTTCCGAAAGCATCGTAGAAATATTCACCGATAACAACATCTTTGAGACTTACCTTAATCAGCCGGTTATCCTGATTGTAGGTAAAATTCCTGATTCCGTCAGAAAGAATATTCCCGTCAGAGTCATAAACATAGGAACGCCCGGCGATGCTGACAAGACGGTTCGCAATATAGGCGTACTGAGTATTTCCGGCTTCGTAATCCGGAATCTGAAAACCCGTGAAAGAGGCGATATTCCCCGCAGCGTCATAACCGTACTGATAATCCGCAGTTCTGCCTGCCTGTATCCGGCTCAACCGATAGCGGTTATCGTAAATTTTTGAAACGGTTATGAATCCGCTGCCGAATGTCTTATCTTTGGCGGGACCGAAAGGCATATAACTCACAGAACTTACGACCGGCTGACCGTCCGCAAGAATCCCCGAAATCCGACCATCCGCATCACGCTGATATGTCAGTGTCATGCCGCCCGGATAAGTCATACTGCTCAGATCGCCAGCTGATGAATCATAACCGTACTGCACGGTGAAACTGTGTCCGTTCACTGTCCGGGTTTCGGAAGTTATCTGTCCGGCTGCATTGTAAGCGTAGGCTGTCTGCCCGGCAGCATCGGTTACGGAGATCAGATGTCCTTTGCCGTAAGTTCCGCTGTCATATCCGAAACTCACATTCTGAGATGAATCAGGATAAACAATCGCTGTCAGCCGGTTTGCAGCATCATACTGATAATTCACCGTGATTCCGTTGCAGTCTGTCTTGGAAATCACATTTCCGGCAGCATCATCGGCGTAATTTGTAAGACCCGAATCCGGCGAACTGACGGACGTTGCTCTGCCGAAATCATCGTAAGTGTATGCGGTTGCGTTGTTCCGGGCATCTGTTACGCCGGTCAGATTGTTCTGACTGTCATAGCCGAAACCGGTTACGATATTGCCGGGCTGTGTCGTGCTGATCAGCCGGTTCAGCGCATCATATCCGTAGCCTGTGCTTCTGAAACGGGCATCCGTATGCTGCGTCAGATTGCTGTTGCCGTCATATCCGTACTGTTCACCCGCTCCGCCCGGATAAAGCAGCTTTGACAGACGGTTGTAATTATCATACTGAAAGTCCGCATATTTTCTAAGATTACTGCCGGAATCATGAACTTCCTCACCGGTCTTATTCCCGTTGAGGTCGTAAGTATAAACGATATAATTCCCCGAATTGTCGGTGATTTTCTGCAACAGCCCCGCATCGGTATAGGTGTAAGTGATATTCCGGGATCCGGGCAGGGTGACGGTTTTCATCTTTCCGGTGTTGTCGTAATAAAAGTTCGTTGTATAACCGGCTCTGCTTACCGAAGTCATCCTTCCCATCGTATCATAAGCAATGCCTGTTATAACGCCGTTTGCGTCCGTAATCTGACCCGGCTTTCCGAAGGCATTATACTGACTGAAAACCGTCTCATTTCCGACCTGATCTGTGATTTTACTCAGCATTCCGCGATTCAAGCTCTGAGAATCGTCATTGGGATAATACTCATAACGGACATTCTGCGGAATATCGGTTCTTGTTCCTCTGATATCTGTTATCTGTCCGTAATTATTATAAACATAAGCAGTTGTGCGGCTGATAGGCGTTGTGCCTGAAAAACCGGATTCATTCATCTGAGACATATTTCCGCTGCTGTCATAAGTAAAGGAAGTAACCTTTTCTCCTGCGGGATTTGCCGCGCTTTTTTCCCTGACAGATGACAGTACATAGCCCGCATAGCCTGTTGTATCCCATGTGTAGCTTGTGATTCTTTCCTGAGCCGTGCCTGCGGCTTCCTTCACGGTAAGAATATTGCCCTGATTATCATAGGTGTAAGCAGTTATATTGCCTCCTGCATCTGTTATGCTGTCCGGCTGAAGCCGGTTGTTCAGTGCAAAGGTTTTTCCCGAAGCCGCCGGACATACGGGACAGCCTGACCCGGAAGATGATTTCACACGCCCTATGCCGTTTTTTGCTTCAAGAGTGAAAGATGTTACATTACCCCTTGCGTCCGTGATATCGCGGGTATAATCCCCGGTATACGCGACCTGTACCTTACTCTGACCGCCGGAATATTCGGAAGATATTGCCCTGCCCTGAGCATCATACGCGAATATGGCATAAAGCACGTTGTTTTCATTGATGATTCCGGTCAGATTATGGGGATTATCCGGGTCTTCGTATTTATACTGACGTGTCTTCGTATCAGGTTTCGTGACCTGTGTGAGATTGCCGGCACCGTCATAAGTGTAAGTGAAATTTCCGATAGGCGTGGTCAGTGTACTCAGCCTGCCGTTACTGTCATATAAGAATCCGATCTGGCTGCCGGAATTATCCTGAACGGAACTCAGTCTGCCGTCAGTGTATCCGGGTGTCTGTGTATTACCGTTCCGGTCTGCAATCTGAGTGAGTTTTCCGCTGCTGTCAAAAGTCAGCTTTCTTCCGTCCGGTTCGGTAAGAAGGTATCCGCCTGATATATTACTGATTTTCCGTACCGTATCTGCTTCGGAAACATAACCGCTGATTCCGTCATAAATGAAATAAACTTCTCTGCTACTGGCTTCGTGCAGGATGAGCTTTCCGGTGTCTGTAGTAATGAATTCCGAAAAAGAACCTGTCCAGCCGTATCCCATGTTCCGATCAGTTCTGTTCCGGCTGTTGTAATACCGCACAAAGCGCATCGGCAGCCCGGAGCCTGAAATATCCAGATCGTTTTCCGCTTCGTATTTGTTTCCGGTTGCGAAATTGATGGGATTTCCGGCAGCCGGACAGGTGTCGCATGATTCGCACTGACCGAAATTTTTCTCGTCAATAAAAATTGCCGGATCGGCAGTCTGTACTTCCATGGCAATTGAGTAAGGAAACGATTCTTCATTCATTGCCGAAAAATTAAGTTTTGGACCGGTAATAATACATTCCTCACACGCAAACTCTACAGCAAACCACGAAATTTTATTGTCAATACGCTTCTGGAGATCATCTGTCAGAGACTGTCCTCCGGGTTCACGTCTGTATTGATCCCAGTTGAAATATGTAAAACCGTTTTCACCCGGAGTCCACGCCCCTCCGGTATTAATTGTCCATTCGAATCCCTGATAAATATAATCAGTCCTGTTATGTTGCGCCCATAAAGCGGAAATACCCTCGATCAATGAGTTAGCAGGTTGTAAGGAAGCATAATGTAACCCTGTTATTTTATTACCGACAGGTTCTCTGTTGTAAACCCGGAACCCTACGCCGGTTACTGTTTTTCCCTGTAAATTATTAATATCGAATTCTGCCCATACCCGGAAAGTATGCATTACCGGATCCGGCACACCGTAATGTATCCCTTGTCCGAGCCATGCCGAATTTATTTTGTATCCTCCGGATTCATCAACCTCAATCCGATAACTACAATTAAGGACTGTTTTTTCTGCAAATACCGGATAGCCAGGCATAACGGCAAAAATAAACATAACTGTTGAAAACAGAAGATATTTATTCAATAAAACTCTGTCTGACAATTTTTTCATCGCCATACCTGTTCCGATTTCCATAGCATAATTCCTTATTCTTCCCCCGGTACTAGCCGCGCTCGCATCGGTATATCCTGCAAAATCCATCTCAATTACTTCACCCTGATCACGTTGACAGCATCATATACAACGTATTTATCATCAGACGGCAGTTTTGTCATTCTGATACTGACAGTGCAGTCCTCTGTGATGTCGAAATATCCCAGGCTGTGCCAAGTATCAGGAAGTAATTCGGACTGATCTATGGTTCTGATATTGTCCGGCGTGAGTACATCATACATGCCTGCTGTATTATCCGGGTTTGCGGAATTTGTATAAACGAGATATGCTGCTTCTGTGAGCAGTTCCGGTACTGCCGGATACGATACTCTGATTTCATACACCCCTTTCTTCACATTCGGGACGACCCATTTTCCGGAATCATTATAATTATCTACATAAACGAAATCTCCGATCATTCCGTAAGTGAATCTGAAATCGGAACTTTCATCAAAAGAAGCAGGAGGACTGAACCATGAATCTTTGCAGGTATTTCTGTAAGTATCCATTGTTACAATACAATCAAAAGTTACGTCAATCACCCTGACAGCATCATAGACAACGTATTTATCCGGCGATTCCTGCAATTTTGTCA
>DYRC01000278.1 GCA_020718925.1 Desulfonema limicola | reverse complement strand
TCAAACTGACTTTTCATTCGCTGCCAATCAATCACTTTGAAATATCCGATCTCAACCAGCCGGGTCGTGAGAATATCCGAAGCCATATCCCACAATTGCTCAGACCTGAATATGCTTTTGTTCTGCATTCCGACGATTGCCACAAGCCGCTTATCCGAAGGCGGACTTCTCAGTTCGTCGGGGATCTGCATAGACGCAGGTGCGGGGGTCGAATATTCCACCGGCGGCGGAGACGGCGTTGAGCAGCCCAACCCCATGATGATTATACATGCCATTGTTATCAGGAACCTATTCATCCTCTCTGCTCCTTTCATCTGTTAATATGTCGGATTTCAATGTTCGTGACATCTGTGTGCAAAAAAAACAAAAAAAGTTCATTTTTTTCCCTCTCCGAATATTGATATGTCAGATTCGGATATTTATGACATCTGTCTGCAAAAAAAAATAAAAAAAATCATCCGCTCAATCCGCTTTTATTTCTGTTGCCTTGTTTAAAAAATCATCTTTCACAACATTGACCGGACCCTGGGGAAGCGTTTTCAGCATTTCCCGAACCAGCCATGCAACTCTGTCTTTTCTGGATGCTTTCTGATGGTAAGCAAAGTTAATCAGGGCATTGATAGGGTCAAGCTGCCATTGCCGGTGAGCGGCTCTCCATTGCGCGCAATGCCACAGCACTTCTCCGGTAGCGCAGCTTCGCAACGCCAATGAACAGGATACGACCGCCGCGTCATATAAACCGGTATGAATGGAGCCGGATTGTTCTATCTGACCAATCAGAATGGCATCGCAATTCAGTTCTTTTCCCAGAGTCTGGGGAGAAATTGCAGCAATCTGTCCCGGCGTCTGTATCCCGAATTTACGCATTTTCTCCATGACCGCAGCGGTTGAAATCCTTACATATCCTTTTGTCTGGATATTGTTATAAACTTCATCATAGAGATAAACTTCAGTATCCTGCTCCAGAGAAATATTGTCCATCGGCAGAACCGCAATGACTTTGGGCTTATGCTTTTCATACATGGGATGAATAAAATCTTTCTGAGGGTCATCCGCCGCAAAGACAAACGACAAGGGAAGAAAAACAAGAAGTATCGGCAAAAATTTGAATCTCATGGCAAATCCTTTCAAGATTAAATTTTAATTCCATATTAATTCAAATCGCTTTCAAACTCACCTAACCCCCCGGCCCCCTTCCCTGAAAAGGAAGGGGGAGAGACATCATCAGTACTCCCCTCTCCGTTTCGGGGAGGGGCCGGGGGAGGGGTGCTTTGACAGCGAATCGGTATTTATGCTTCCTAACACTATCACAGAGTTCATTCGGCAGTTGGAAACCCGTATGACAGTGTATTTTACTGTTTTCATAAAAAAAGCTTGATTCAGATAATTAAACAATCATATAATACTAAAAAAATATTTTATCTGCAATACATATACTGCAAAAAAATAACATATCAAAAATAAAATATTTTTTTAAGAATCAGGACTCTGATAACTTTCGGGAGAAAAAATGGGAGAAGCTGCTGCAAAGTTATATTATACCGCAGAAGAATATCTGATGTTTGAAGAACTCGCCAAAAATAAAAGTGAATTTTATAACGGCGAAATTTTTGCGATGTCCGGCACAAGCGGTAATCATAGCATTATCTGTTTCAATCTCAACCGACATATCGGAGAAGCGATTGATAACAAAAATTGCACCGGATTTGACAGCAATATGAAATTGAATATCGCTCAGGCAAACTCTTTCGTATATCCTGATATGATGGTCGTGTGCGGAGATATTGATTTTTTAAAAAACAGAACGGATATTATTACAAATCCGATCCTGATTATCGAAGTCTTGTCTCCGTCAACTCAGGCGTTTGACAGAAGTAAAAAATTTGAATATTACCGTTCGGTGGCGTCTATGCGGGAATATGTTCTGGTATCTCAGGAAGAGCCAATGATTGAGGTGTTTTTCAGACAAACTGAAAAAATATGGTTGTATTCTGCGGTCAAAGGGATTGAAGAGCGCGTTGTGCTGCAAACGATTGAACATGAACTTGCGCTGAAAGATGTTTACCGGAAAGTTGATTGGAATCAGCCCGCGCTTTAATATTTTACCATGCCGCGCTGTTTTCAACAACCCCGATGCCGTTATCGGTAAGTTTCTGAATCGCTTTAGCCGGATCATCAAAACGAAATATCAGAATGGCAGATTCCATGCTCTTTTGAACAAAAGAATACATATATTCCACGTTCATATCTGCTTTTTCCAAGATGGTAAGAATATTGCCCAATTCGCCGGGGCGGTCTTTGACCTCGACAGCAATCACTTCCGACAGCCGAATGGTAAATCCCGCGTCTTTAAGCGATTTGATTCCTTTTTCCGTATCATTGACAATCAGCCTCAGAATGCCGAAATCCGAGGTATCCGCCAGCGACATCGCACGGATATTGACACCTGCCTGACCGAGCGTGGTCATAATTTTTGCCATTCTGCCGGATCGGTTTTCCAAAAAAATCGAAATCTGCGTAAGTGTCATTCGGGTCTCCTGTGGTTTTCTATATAAACTTCAATAAAAAGATATATCGCCATCGCCAAAAATACAGCATCGCGTACCACGTCTGTCAGCATAGAGTCGGCTTCTGAGGGAGTTGCGCTTGTGCTGAAACAGCCGCAATTGATATTTATTCCTCTATATAAATTGAATAACAGTGCGGCAAAAAAAATCAGCAGCAGGACATTGAGCAGAAACGCAGCCCCCGGCATCCATTTTCCGGCGATCAGGCAGACGCCGATAAATAGCTCCAGCCAAGGCAGAATCAGCGCGGACAGATTGATAAGAACATCAGGAAGAATCTGATAATTATAAATCATTTCTGCAAATGCCGCCGGATGCAAAAATTTATCTATGCTCGCATAAACAAATATGCCGCCAAGAATGATTCGCAGCACAAGAATAATCTGCTTTTTTGTGATCATCGCAAGCCTTTCTGAATCGGAAGACCATTTTGAATCCATAAACTCCAGCCGTTGATCAGAACCCGGGCATTCTGAAATCCCATTTCTGTCAGGGCTTTGGCAAGTTCTTTGCTTAAATGACAGGTTTCGCCATCGCAATACGCAATAAGAACCTGATCGGGTGAAATTTCAGAGGCTGCCTGATCAAAATATTTGGCAAACTCAAGCCAAGGAATATTTTTTGCGCCCTGAATATGCCCGGCAGTATAATCTTCAGGAGAGCGGGCGTCAAGAAATACGGCTTTCTGCGTATTAAAAAGCGTTTTGGCGTCTTCCAAAGAAATCGCCATTTTTTTTCCATCTGCTGAGACCAGTTGCGCTTCAGGCGACCAATTCCCGATCAGCGGCACCCGATCAGAGCGCAGGGCATTGGCAGAAATTCCGATCACTGCCGATAAAAGAATCAGGATTACGCTTTGACGAAGTATCTGATATGCAAACAACTTCATAATTATGCTTCCGATTCAGGAAATAGCCTGCGAATGTCCTGTTCAGTGGCAGTGCAGATTCCGCGTTCCGTGATAAAGCCGGTAACAAGCCGGGCAGGTGTTACATCAAACGCATAATTGGCAGCCGGACTGTTTTGGGGCAAAATCAGAATATTGCTGATTTTCGTGCCGTCATGCCCCTGAACATAGCGCACTTCATCCGGATTTCTTTCTTCAATCGGAATATCCGCCACTCCGTCTCGCAGCGTCCAATCAAAGGTGCTGGATGGCAGCGCCACATAAAACGGAATATCATTATCTTTGGCAGCCAAGGCTTTTAAATATGTCCCGATTTTATTTGCCACATCGCCGGTGTAAGTTGTCCGATCTGTGCCGACAATCACCATATCCACCATGCCATGCTGCATGAGATGCCCACCCGCATTATCAGTGATGACCGTATGCTTAATTCCGGCTTTACTCAATTCCCAAGCCGTCAGCCTTGCGCCCTGATTTAAAGGACGGGTTTCATCCACCCATATATGAATATCCATGCCCGCCTCATGTGCGGCATACATCGGCGCGGTCGCTGTGCCATATTCAACACACGCCAGCCATCCGGCATTGCAATGCGTCAGAATATTGACAGGTTTATTCCCCTTTTTCTGCCGGATATTTTCAATCAGAATTAAGCCGTATTCACCGATTTTTTTGCAATTCAGGGCTTCCCAGTCTGCAATGGCAGCCGCTTCATTGTGTGCGGTCTCAACCTTGTCGGCAGCATTGAGAATGGCTGTCTTCATTCTGCTGACTGCCCATGTCAGATTTACGGCTGTCGGTCTTGCGGCGTTTATGCGATCACATTCCTGAACAAAATTATCCGGCGAATTGAGTAAGGCAAGATACACCCCGTAAGCTGCAGTTACGCCGATGAGCGGCGCACCCCGCACATACATTTCCTGAATCGCTCTGATGACATCATCAGCCGTTTTCAAATCCGCAATTACAAATTCATGGGGAAGACGCCGCTGATCAATAATTTTAACCGTCTTACAGTCTTTATCCAGCCATATCGGTCGCATATCTTTATCATCCCGTGATGTGGATTAAGGCGGCTCGCCTAAGCAAGCCGCTGTTTCATGTTTAGTAGGAACGCCGTCTTCCTCCGGCGCCGCCGCCGCCGCCCCCCGGTCTTCTTCCACCGCCGCCGCCCCCGCCGCTGCGATTTTCAGTACGCGGACGTGCTTCATTGACATTGATTGCCCGTCCCTTTACTTCTTTGCCGTTCAGTTCGGTAATCGCGGTCTGAGCCGCTGCTTTCACAGGCATTTCTACAAATCCGAAGCCTCTGGATTTACCGGTGAACTTATCCTTAATCGCGTTGGCTGATGTGACTTCTCCGTAAGCTTCAAAAAGACCCCGCAAGTCCTCATCCGTAACTTCATGCGCCAAATTTCCCACAAAAATATTCATCCCAATTTCCTCATGTTAAGATTTTTTGCCAAACTTCCCCTACACATCGTCTTCAATATCAAGCGCGTCGTCATCCGCAATTTTGATTGAGGAATTGGGGCTGATATTGATGTCTTCATCATCTGCAAATTCTTCATCAATGGTGTCATCTACCAGAAGATCATCAATATCCGCAGCTTCTTCATCAATGTCTTCCGCTATTGCCGTTTCTACGCGGCCCTTGGTCACATAATCCAAATCATCCAAAAAAACTTCCGCAGCAGACAGCCCGTTCTGCGCCTTGAGCATTTCTGTTACCGTATCCGCAATTTTATTTGCATAGATGCCGGGCGGATACATATTCTGAGTTCTCAACGCTGCTATCAGAGCGGTTTTGCCGTCAGCCATTGCTGATTTCACCGTATCAATATTATACGTTTCTCCGCACAACAGAGAAAGGATTTCTTTATCCAGTTCGGCAAATTCCTGGATATGCAGTTCATTTTTTTCATCATCTCTCAAAACAACATATTTTTGTCTCATCAAAGAGTTCTCCTTTGCTTGCTTCAGTCGTTTT
>DYRC01000277.1 GCA_020718925.1 Desulfonema limicola | reverse complement strand
CAAGGACCTATCCGCCCGCCCAGCGAGGCGCAAAGCCTTCTCATCCGAATTACCCGGAACTGCCCTTGGAATCACTGCACCTTCTGCCCGGTGTATAAAGGTTCGCAATTTTCTCTGCGTCCCAAAGCGCACGTCATTCAGGATATTGACGCGATTTATAAATACGTTGATATACTCAATCAGGGACATATCACCCGTGATGCGGTGTTTGCTGTCAGAAAGAAAGTTCCCGCAGATGAGTTGAGAGCCTTTCATGCCGCCGTCAGTTGGATTTCCAATGATATGGAATCCGTATTTCTTCAGGATGCCAACAGCCTGATTATCAAGCCGCAGGATTTGGCGGAAATTCTGCGCCACCTCAAGCAGCGATTTCCGCAGATTCAGCGAATCACCTCTTATGCCCGCTCTCACACCATTGCCCGAATCAGCGATGATGATTTGAAGGAAATTGCGGACGCGGGGCTGAATCGGATTCATATCGGCTTGGAATCCGGCTCTGATGAAGTGCTGAAGATGGTAAAAAAAGGCGTGAGTAAAGACATACACATCAGGGCGGGGCTGAAAGTCAGAAAGGCAAACATGGAGCTTTCGGAATATGTGATGCCGGGGCTGGGCGGTCAGGCGCTGTCAGAAATTCATGCCATTGAAACTGCGGATGCCTTAAATCAGATCAATCCGCATTTTATCCGCCTTCGCAGTCTGGCAATTCCCAATCATATTCCGTTGTTTGAGGACTGGCAGTCCGGGAGGTTTATAAAATGCACGGATCGCATGACCGCCAAAGAAATTTTATTGCTTATTGAGCAGTTAAATGATATTACCAGCACAGTGGCAAGCGATCACATTCTGAATTTATTTCAGGATATTGCAGGCGTTTTTCCTGATGACAAAGAAAAAATGGCAGATATTCCCCGCACATTTCTGAATATGAGTCCTCAAGAGCAGTGCGTGTATCAGGTGGGGCGGCGGATGGGTATCTTTTCGGGCTTGAGCGATATGGCTGATCCGCATCTGCTTGAAAAAGCGCGGCATCAGTGTCAGCAATTCGGAATTACGCCGGATAACGCGGATCAGTTAATTGATGAACTGATGAAGAGGTTTATCTGATAAAAATAACTATGGAAATTCACAAGGCATCAGAATCGGATTTTGAAGGAATGTGGCAGATATTCAAAGCGGTGGTCAGAAAAGGAGATACTTATGTTTTTTCTCCTGACACCGGAAAAGAAGATGCCCATGCGTATTGGTTCTGTCCCGGAATTACGTCTTTTGTTGCGGTTGATAATGGCAGAATCGTCGGTATGTATAAATTTTTATCCAACCAGCGCGATCTCGGCGCTCATGTTGCCAATGCGTCTTTTATGGTTGATCCGCATGAACACGGCAAGGGCATCGGAGAACTGATGGGGCGGCATTGTCTTAGCGAAGCGCGAAAAGCCGGTTATTTGGCTATGCAGTTTAATTTTGTTGTAAGCAGCAACACAGCAGCGGTTTCTTTGTGGCAAAAATTGGGTTTTTCTATCGTAGGCACACTTCCTAAAGCATTCAAACATCAGCAGATCGGATATGTTGACGCTTATGTGATGTATCGCTTTCTGGATGACGTGCCAGAACATTGAACAAAGGAGATAAGTCATGCGATTAAGATTTCTGATTGTCGGAGTTATGTTGTTTGCGCTGATGATAAGTGCAAATGC
Organism: Desulfonema limicola; assembly: GCA_020718925.1. Lineage (GTDB taxonomy): Bacteria > Desulfobacterota > Desulfobacteria > Desulfobacterales > DYRC01 > DYRC01. The sequence continues at coordinate 3,777 of DYRC01000277.1, read as the reverse complement.
GTTTGCGGCATTAAGCTCGGAGATGAGGTTGTCATCTGCCGGACCGTTTAACATCAACGATGTTTTTACTGTTCAGATTAAGATAACAGGGACGCTTAATTTTTCCGGAATTGACGGAAAGATTGATTTTCCGAAAGATAAACTGAAGGTTACGAAAATGGATTGGAATCCTGATGCCTCAGCCCAGTTCGGTATTCAATTCTTATACCCGATAGAGTCTGCAAATACTTATGGTTCTGTTTCTTTCACGGCTATTGCGAATGATCCTGCGGGGCTTAATCCTGCTAATTATGGAAATCCTATACTGACAATCACCTTTCAGTGTATTGCCGGAGGAACAGCCGGTATCGGCAGCAGCGATTCAGCCGCATGGACATTGATTGATACTCATTTTGCTGAGACCAACGGAAGTTATCCGCTTCAGACAATTACCATTAACGGCGATACACCTCAGATAAGCTGCATTCCTGTTCAGGATAATCTGGCATTAAATATCTGCGCGGACTATCACAGCGTGAAATACGGTTTTATGCTGAATTACTTCTATAATCCCAACGGTTTGGACGGACATTTCTGGAAGGCAGATTTAGCCACCTTCGGACCGCTTCAGAGCGATCCCGGAAACTGTATTGCGGTGGGCGATGATCTGGCGTTGAATATCTGCGCCGAATATCAGGGACATAGATACGGCTTTATGCTGAATTTTTATCCGTATACTGATCCGAAAATCGGTGCGGAATTTTATTGGAAAGCGGATCTCGGCACCTTTAAGGAAATCCGATAGCAGGAGAATAAAAATGGGTAGTAGTATAATTTTGACTGATGCCCATTCAACAAGAGATTGCAAATCCTTGTTCATTATGGATATAATCAGTTCATTTTAAACCGCTACCATCTGTTGATAAGAATTTTTCCCGCTTCTGTGTTCAGCTTTCATCAGCCCTGATATTCTGACCGCATCATCATCTTTTCAAAATGAGAATCGCTGAAAAAGTATAAACGGAATTGACACGGTTTTATCTCAATGGTATATATTAAATAACATTAAAGATTTTAACAGAAAAGGGGTAACGTGGCAAATATCATATCTTTGGGTGATAAGATCAAAGACGCCAAGCAGAAAAAGGCAGACTTGTTCAAACGCCGTAAGTTAAGGGCATTGGAGACATTTTTTTTCGGGGAGCGTCAGCTCTGTGAACGATGTCATATTGAAATTACGCCGCCCCATCATAAAAGCCATAGTTTAAGAGTGCCGTATCTGTTCTGCGACATCTGCGCTGAAGAATACGTCTCTTATATTGATCGGATGCAGGGGAAAGAAAACCATGAACTTTACTGGCAGAATGACATCTGGATGGATGTCTGGAAACGCTGGATTGATTACCGGGGCGCGGTGGATTATTACGTTCAATCAAAAGAGTTTATACAACTCAGAGATGAACTGAATTTCCCGGAATCGGGATAGGAGAAAACATTATGTTCGGAATCGGAATACCTGAACTGATTATCATCCTGATAATACTGCTGGTTATTTTCGGCGCGGGAAAGCTGCCTGAGCTTGGCTCCGGGTTGGGAAAAGCCATTCATAATTTCAGAGCATCCGTGTCATCTGCCGGTAAGAACGACTCTGACAAAATTTCTGAAAATGACAAATCCTGATACGGATAACGCTACTGCGTGAGGCTGTCATGTTAAGTGAAACAGAAAAATTGAATGCCCTGATGGAACTGGGGATAAAATTGAACAGTGTTCAGGATTTGGATATTCTGATGGAACACCTTCTGACCGCAGCCCGGAAATTCGTCAATGCGGACGCGGGTTCTATCTATATCCGGAATCAGGACATGCTGGATTTCAAATATACTCAGAATGATACGCTGCAAAAGCGTCTGGGGAAAGAAAAAAAGCTGAAATATTCCACGTTCTCAATTCCGATTAACCTTAAAACCATCGCTGGCTATGTCGCAGCAGAGGGAAAATCCTTAAATATCAAGGATGTTTATAGAATCGAACCCGGTATGCCGTATCAATTCGGCAAAAAGTTTGATGAAAAGGAAGGCTACCGCACCCGTTCTATGCTGACCATTCCGCTCAGGGTCGGAACCGGCGACATTCTGGGCGTCTTGCAGATTATCAATGCTCAGAATGATTTGAAACAAAGCGTTGCATTTTCCGATCAGGATGAAAAAACGATGATGCTGTTTGCCAGTATTGCGTCGGTTGCTTTGGAACGCGCTCAGATGACCCGCGCACTGCTGCTCAGAATGATCCGAATGGCGGAAATGCGGGATCCCAAAGAAACAGGACCTCATGTCAACCGGGTCGGCGCGTACTCGGTTGAACTGTATGAACGATGGGCAAAAAGGCATTCCTTCCCTCAGAAAGAGATAGATAAAAATCGGGATATTCTCCGCCGGGCAGCCATGCTTCATGATGTGGGAAAAGTGGCGATTTCGGATCGCATTCTGCAAAAACCGGGCAAATTCAAAAAAGGAGAGTTTCTGATTATGAAACTGCACACCATCTGGGGCGCGCAGTTATTTTCAGATCGCCAATCGGATTTTGACGATATGGCACGCGAAGTAGCGCTGAATCATCATGAGCGATGGGACGGGAGGGGCTATCCCGGAAATGTGGATATTTCTCTTGCAGTAGCGCTGGATATTCAGAATTTATTTGACGATGACAATGAAGAACCGGTTGTAAACAAAATAGAAAGCATTTTAAAACAAGGAAAAAAAGAAGAGGAAATCCCTATTTTTGCCCGAATCGTATCGCTTGCCGATGTTTATGACGCGCTCAGTTCCAAACGGGTTTATAAAGAAGCATGGGATGAAAAAGAAGTTCTGAATACCATAAAAAACGAAGCCGGGGGGCAGTTTGATCCCGAACTCGTGGACATCCTCTTTGAAAATCAGTCCGCAGATGGCTCCTGTCTGTCAGCGCTTAAAGACATTCAGCTGCGGTATAAAGATCATCATGATGACAAAACCAGTTCATAATTCACTCCGAAACGATATGAATTTTCAAAAAAAAACAGAAATACTCTTCGGAATTCACCCGGTGCTTGAATCACTCAGAGCAAGGCGAAGAAAAATTTCAGAGATTTATCTTGCAAAAGACAAACGCTCACAGCGGCTTGAAGATATTGCCGCGCTTGCCGAATCTTTCAATATTCCGATAAAAAAATATTCTCCGTCCCAATTGACCGCTCTGATTGCCGGAGACGGACATCAGGGTGTTGCGGCAATGGTCAGCCCTTATCCGGCAGTTGATGTGAATGACATCATTCAGGAAGCTGAAAATCAGGGAAAGCCGCCGTTTCTGCTGCTGGCAGATAGCATTGAAGATACGCAGAATCTGGGCGCACTGATTCGCACGGCATTGTGCGCCGGAGTTCACGGCATCATCATCCCTAAAGACCGGGCAGCACCTCCGAATCCGGCGGTATCCAAAGCATCTGCGGGCGCAATGGAACATATCCTGCTGGCTCAGGTTACAAATATGGTCAATGCTATCGGGGAACTCAAAGAAAACGGCGTATGGATTGCAGGCATGGACGGAAAAGCCCGAACTTCTGTTTTTGAAACAGATTTGAGCGGCGCATTGGGAATCGTCATCGGCGGGGAAGAAAAAGGCGTCCGTCCTTTGGTAAAACGCCATTGTGATTTTCTGATGGCTATCCCGCAATCATCTCAGATGGATTCGTTAAACGCTTCGGCAGCCGGAGCGGTCGTGATGTATGAAGCGTTTCGGCAGAGAAATATCTTTTCACAT
>DYRC01000276.1 GCA_020718925.1 Desulfonema limicola | reverse complement strand
AGAAAAAGTCCCGTAGGGACGGCACATAATAGCCCGGAAATTCATTTCCGGGTAACATTTCCGGGTGATGGGATATTTTATTGATTCCGAGTCCCTTACAATTTGAACCGATTCACCATCTCCATCAGAGATGCAGCCATATTTGCGAGTTCTCCGGATGATTCTTTGGTCTGGGACGCGCCGATAGCCGTGCCTTTGGATGCCATGCTGATTCCCTGAATATTTTTGGAAACTTCAGTTACGCCTTTAGCCGCTTCATCCACAGACCTAGCCACATCCTGAACGCTTTTGTTCAATTCATCAATGCTGTGAGCCACCTGTTTTGCGGTATCCGAGCTTTCTTCCATCGCACGCGCAATATCTTCCACAAGCCGGGATGATTCGGCGGCATTCTGAGCCACTGCTTTTGCAGATACCGATGTACCGGCAACCGATCTTGAGATTTCAGCGGCTGTCGCGGTCTGCTCTTCTGCGGATGACGCAATCATCTGATTAATGTCCGCTGTCTGATTGATGACTTTTCCGATTTCCTCAATAGCCGACACGGCATCTGCCACCGACTTCTGAATTTCCTCAATCTGTCCGGCAATCTCATCTGTTGCCTCAGCGGACTGCTTTGCAAGTTCTTTGACTTCTGCTGCCACCACCGCAAATCCTCTTCCCGCATCTCCTGCGCCTGCGGCTTCGATGGTGGCATTCAGAGCCAGCATATTCGTCTGATCCGCAATGTCCTTTATGATTCCGACAATCTTGCCGATTTTCTTTGAGGCAGCAGACAATCCCGTCATCCGGGAATTTATATCTCCGGCAAGATGGCTCGCATTCTGGGAAATCTGATTGGCTTTAACCGTATTTTTTGCCACCTCGTTCAAGGAAACCGTCATTTCTTCGGTTGCGGCGGCAATGCTGCGGATTTGCAGCGATATGTCTTCACCTGACTGCGCCATATTTTTCACGCTTTCCGAAGTCTTCTGCCCGGATTCGACAACATGGACAAACGCGGAAGACATTTCTTCGGTCATGGAAGCAATGCCGGACAGCGATGCGCCGGATTGTTCGGTAGCGGCAGCCACAACGCTGATATTGGCGGCTATCTGCTCAGATGCCCCGGCAACGGTAACTGCCTGAGAACTCATCTCTTCGGCAGTTGACGCCATTTTTTGGGATACTGCGGATAATTCTTCGGAAGAACCGGAAAGCCGGTGGGTAGTATCTGCAAGTTCCTGCATCATATTTTTAAGATTTTTCACAGCCCCGTTCAGACTCTTTGCCATCTGCCCGATTTCATCGCCGGTATGAATGTCAACTTCCGCGCTTAAATCTCCGCCTCCGAATCGACGGGTGAAATCAACGATTTTGCCTATGGAAGACTTAATCGCATAAGCGATAAAAAATGCGATAACAATGGCTGTAATCAGCGCAAGAACGAACAGAACAACCATATTTTTTGAAATGTCCGACAAAGTGGCGGTTGCTCTGTCTGCCACACTCAGCACCCGATCCATGCCTACGCCTGAAACCTCTATGGTAGAGTGTCGGACTGCGATTGCGGCATCTACCCTCTGCTGAATAACAGTCTGAAGTTCAATCCAGCTTTGAAGAACTTTTTCCATTGTCTTTTTGTATTCATGCGCGGCTGTCTGAATTTTTGCAAGCTCTTCCGAATTTTCCTGCTTTTTCATCAAAGGACGGATTTTCTCAAGATATTTTGAAATACTATCAAACTCTTTCATCTTTTCCTGAGCAGTTTCAGGGGTTCGGAATGCCTGAAACTTGAAGTTGGCAATTCTGATAGCATCTCCGCTTGTGATAATTTCATGGATAATTTTCATCTTTTCAAGATGTTCCAGTAAAACAGATGCCGCGGCTCCCGAATTTATGTCTGTTTTCATAGATTCAAACTGGATATCCAAGAGCTTATGAGCGCTTTCCATGTATGCTGTGGCAGAGACATCAAAGGGTGTCCGGGCATTGATAATCCCTGAATGTTTTTCAATGCTCTTTTCAATAACCTCTTCATATATCCTGATTTTTTCCATGATCGGATCAATGCTTTCTCTGAGTTTCTCAAGCCCCTGATATTTAACTGACAATGCCTGAGCGTCTCTGAGGTTTTTCTTGGTTTCCTCAAAATATTTTTTGGCATCGTCTGCATAATTCATCTTGCCGGTGGCGTCATATCCGCGCATATAATACTGTGCAAGAAACAGATTTCTTTCAAGCTTGTCAAGAATCGAAAGCTCCGGCAGATATTCGTGAGCCAGTTTTTCGGCATTATCTTGAATATCGCCCATTTTAACTGTCGCAACAATGCCCATTGTCAGCATGATGGCAATCACCACGCCGAAGCCCAAGCCGATTTTTACGCCGATACTGAGATTTTTAAAAAATTTCATTGTTTTAACTCCTTGTTTTAACACTTATTTTGTTCAGTTTTCCTTTGATTCGGCAACAGCACTCATCACACTCTCAAGCACTGCCGGAACATCCAAAAGAATTACCAACTGCTTTCCCTGTCTGATAACGCCTTTAATCAAATCTTCATCTACATCCGCAAGATTCGGCGGGGTCGGCAGAATATCTTTATTTTCAATCGTCAGCACGTCATCCATGCGATTAATGAGAAATCCGACAATATCTTCGCCCAGATAAACGTCTTTGAGAAAGTCTTCATGCGCGTAATCCCTGATTTCCGATTGGGTTTTGAATATCAGCAGCCGACACGCCTCAATGTTGTCCGCAGCAGGGCGGTTTAAGCATACACCGAGATCAATCACTGTAACGATCCGCCCGCGCAGGTTCATCAATCCGCAAAGATGCGGCGGCGCGCCCGGAATCGGGCTGATGGCTTTATGCCGATAAATTTCTTTGACCAGCAGAATATCCACGCCGAACAGCGTTTCGCCTAAAAGAAAGGTTGCAATTTGTCGAGCCATAATATATCTCTCCTGAATAGAAAGTTTGGAAATCGCTTTCAGAACATTCTGTGTTATTATCATAATTTTCAAAAAGATGAAAAGGTAAAAGAACAATAAAGGAGCGCAAATGACCATAGAAGAGCTGCTGAACAAGGCAAAAATATCCCGGAAAAAAGCCTTAAATGAAAGAGAATCAAAGGATGTTTTAAGGGCTTACGGGATTCTTACGGTTGAAGAACGCATCGCAAAAACACCGGACGAAGCCGTAAAAGCCGCGCATGAGATCGGTTTTCCGATTGTTTTGAAAGGATTGGGAGACACACTTCTGCACAAAACCGAGCGGGGATTGGTTCACCTCCACCTCTCCTGTGCCGAAGACGTAAGGCAGGCTGCAATTGCAATTAAAAATGAAGCCAAAGACGAATTGGAAGGGTTTCTGGTGCAGCCTCAGATTGCAGGACGCCGGGAATTTGTTGCCGGATTATTTCGGGATCAGCAATTCGGACCTGTGGTCATGTTCGGCGTGGGCGGAATTTTTGCCGAAGCAGTCTCCGATGTGGTATTCAGGCTCGCTCCTTTAAGTGAAAAAGACGCGCTGGATATGATTAACGACATCAGAGCCTCCCGCCTTCTCCAAGATTTCAGAGGTGAAAAAGCCGCCAATCGGGATCAGTTGGTTCAGACGCTGATGGGATTGTCCCGTTTGGGTATAAAACATCCTGAAATTGCCGAAATTGATGTGAATCCGCTGCTGATTACCCATAAAGGCGATGTGTGTGCGGTGGACGCGCTGATCGTGCTGACCCACACCTCTCCCCCGGCCCCTCTCCGAAGCGGAGAGGGGAGTTATCCTGCCCCCACCTCCTACCCATCCCCCAAACAGAGCGGTGAGACTCCCCCTTCCCTTTCAGGGAAGGGGGCTGGGGGGTTAGGTCAGTTTCCGCCCCGCATCGAACCCAAGCGCATCGGGGCATTGTTTCATCCCAAATCCGTTGCTTTTGTCGGCGCATCGGCTCAGATGGGCAAGTGGGGACATACGCTGGTTACAAACACCATCAGCCGGGGCTATGAAGGCGAGATTTATTTAGTCAATGCCAAAGGCGGAACCATTGCCAATCGCCCGGTGTATAAAACTGTGGCAGACATTCCCGGCACAGTTGATCTGGCAGTCGTAACCGTACCGGCATCCGGCGTGTCGGATTTACTTGTGCAATTCAAGGAAAAAGGCATTCACAATGTGGTGATGATTACCTCCGGCTTTGCCGAAACCGGCGCGGAAGGCAGAATTCTTGAGGAACAGCTTGTTGCCAAAGCCAGAGAATTGGATATATTGATTTTAGGTCCGAACACCATGGGCATCTGCAATCCGCATATCAAGTTTTACTGCACCGGCAGCCATGTCTGGCCCCCGCCCGGCGCGATTTCGGTCGTGGCGCAGAGCGGCAATATGGGAACGCAGTTGATTGCATTTGCAGAGCAGCAGGGCATCGGCGTCCGCGGCTTTTCCGGCTCCGGTAACGAAGCCATGATTACGATTGAAGATTATCTGGAAGCATTTGAAGATGATAAAAAAACCCGGATTATCATGCTTTATGTTGAAAGCGTCAAAAACGGCAGACGATTTTTCGATATTGCCAAGCGCATCAGCAAGAAAAAGCCAATTGTGGTCTTGAAAGGCGGGCGCACCAAAGCCGGAAACAAAGCTGCGGCAAGTCATACCGGCGCATTAACATCTGATATCCGGGTGTTTGAAGCAGTCTGCAAACAAGCCGGAATTGTGAAAGTCGAATTTCCGATGGATTTGCTGGATTTGTCTGCGGCATTTGCCTCTCTGCCCCTGCCCAAAGGCAAACGGGTTGCGCTGATGACGCTCGGCGGCGGCTGGGGCGTAGTAGGTTCGGATTTATGTGCGGAGTACGGGCTTGAAGTACCTGAATTAACGCCTGAAATTATCAAGCGAATTGATGAGGTGCTGCCGCCGTACTGGAGCAAATCCAATCCGGTGGATATTGTGGGGCAAAACGACAATAAAATTCCGGTGGTGGTGCTTGAAGAACTGATGAAATGGGACGGGTGCGATGCGGTCATCAATCTTGGGATTCTTGGCAGAAAACACCTGCTGGGGCGCATGATAGATTCTACCATGAAAGCCGATCCGTCTTATTCGCATGACTTTCTGGAAATGGTCAGACAGGAATTGATAAAATTCGAGCGGGAATATATCAGACTTATCGTCGAATTGATGGAAAAGTACCAAAAGCCTGTATTCTGCGTGGGAATCCTCACCACCGAAGAGGATCAGACGCTATACCGGGTGGAAGGCTCTGATCTTCAGGGCTTGATATACGAAACGCCGGAGCGGGCAATCAAAGCCCTTGCCAAAATGTATGAATATCAGAAGTTTGTCAGCCGGTAGGAAAACCGAATCGCGGGATCTATAAGGGATTTTTTATGTTCCGTAGGGATTCCGCGTAATAGCCCGGAAATTCATTTATTCAAGATAAAGATAACTATGAAAAAGACCACATTTCCATGCAGCGGCGTCATATTAGCCGGGGGACTGAACAGCCGATTTTCAG
>DYRC01000275.1:3614-5507 GCA_020718925.1 Desulfonema limicola | reverse complement strand
CGGCGTTTTGCCGAAAAAAAGCCGGTAAAAAATAAATATTATAAAGAATATAAGGTGTTCCGTGCAGAAGTATTTCAATTTCTTAATCACGTTGAGGACTATATTGATGAATTTAAGACATTGATGTTTGAAAAATTTCAGATATTTTAAGCATAATTCGTGCCAATAAAAACCAAAATCGGATCAGTATAGTAACTTTTTCTGCGATTTTGGTTTCAGCGTCAGTAAGTTCATAATGGAATCATTATAAAACGCTCTGTATTTTCAATGGCAAGAGAAAACAGAAAACACCGACCGTTCTCCTGTGTCAGCAGAAGAACACTCCCCGATGGGCTATCCATAAACAATGCCTGATCTGTGATTGGTTTTTCATAGCCATTTTCTGCTGTTGAAATATAACCCGCAATCTCGCTGTGAAGATGATTCATTTGTAAAATAATATATGTTTATCAGTGTCTTATTTAAATAATAGTATTTATGGCATTCTTCTTGCTTGAAAATTGCAGAGGTTGCGAGATTAATTTCACTATCACACTGAAAAAAACAGGAGGATTATGAAAACAACAATGAAAATGCTAAGTATCGGCGTATTGCTGATGACAATCTGCACCGGCGTTTATGCCGCCCCGGAGCCGGTTATCAGCGTCAACGGCATGACCGGAGATCTCAGTCTTAACGCTGATACTCCGATGACGCTCAATCTGAAACTGAGTCCCGGTGAAAAAGACGGGACAAATGCAGATTGGTGGCTGCTCTACCAAGCCTTTGGCAAATGGTATTATTACACATCAGATGGCAGATTGACAGAGTGTTCTGACATCAACAATCTTCGCCCGGCATATCAGGGCAAACTTTTTACGGTTCCTCAGACCGATCTTCTGAAACTCCCTCAATTGTCTGCCGGAAATTACACGCTGATTTTCGGCGTGGACATGACCATGAACGGCATGGCGGATATGGATTCACTATCATTAAGCCAAGTCAGGCTTACGGTCGGCAGCAGCTCTTCTCAAAAATCTCTGAACTCAGATCGGAGTCGTAATCTCTCCCCGAATACCACTGAAAATGACCTGAAAGAACTTATCAGCGGAAATAATGCTTTTGCGCTTGATTTTTACCATGCAATGGGCGGGGAGGGTAATCGGTTTTATTCGCCGTACAGTATTTCAACCGCGCTTGCCATGACATACTCCGGTGCTGTGAACGAGACAGCGCAGCAGATGAAAGATACGCTGCATTTTACATTGGCGCAGGATCAGCTTCATCCGGCATTCAATGCACTGAGCCTTGATCTTTCCGGCAGAACCGGGAGTCAGGAATTTGAACTGAATATTGCCAATTCTCTCTGGGGACAGACAGATTATCTGTTTTTGAAAAGCTTTTTGGATGTTATTGCCGAAAATTATGACGCGGGGCTGAATCGGGTTGATTTCAGGAAAGCTCCTGAAGAATCACGACTTGTCATCAATCAATGGGTCAGCGATAAAACAAAGGAAAAAATCACCGACCTGATACCGCAGAGAGCAATTGATGATTCGACGCGGCTGGTTCTGATCAATGCCATCTATTTCAACGCAAAGTGGCAGAATCCGTTTGGGAAAGAATCCACGTATGATGACACATTTTATCTTGCAGATGGCAGCCGGATAAATACGCCCATGATGCACACCACCCAATATTTCAGCTATGCCGAAGGCGATGGATATAAGGCAGTGGAACTTCCGTATAAAAGCGGGAATATCTCAATGGTGATTCTGCTTCCTGATGCGGAAAAATTCAAAGCTGTCGAAGCCTCGCTGACTGTTGATCGGCTCAATGACATTACAGCAAAGCTGAAATCAACCGAACTGATTCTGACCATGCCGAAATTCAGATATACATCAAGTTCGGTAA
>DYRC01000275.1:0-3514 GCA_020718925.1 Desulfonema limicola | reverse complement strand
TATGGGGCGTATTGTCAATCCTGTCAATTAAATGAACAACCCCATAAATTTATTCATGGAAATAAAAAGGAGAAGAAACTATGAGAAAAATGATGCAGTTTTTGAGTGTTGTTGTATTGATTATGGGGTTCTGCACCGGCGTTTATGCTGCCCCGGAGCCGGTTATCAGCGTCAACGGCATGACCGGAGATGTCAATGTCAAATCTGACGCCCAAATAACCATCAGTCTGAAGCTGTCGCCCGGCGAAAAAAAGGGCGCGGATGCGGATTGGTGGCTGGTGTGTTATGTCTCAGGAAAATGGTATTATTACAAACCTGACGGGAAATTGACAGAAATTTCCGACATCAGCAGCATGTCCCCGGCATATCAGGGCAAACTGTTTGAGGTTCCGACAACAGATATTGTGCGTATTCCTCAACTGCCTGTCGGAAATTATACGCTGATTTTCGGCGTGGATATGAACATGAACGGCAAGGTGGATAAGGATTCTCTGGTCGTAAAGACGGTCAATATTGCGGTAAGCGAATCCGGCAAACGCTCTGATTTCACCACTGCGGGTTCCGCGAATTATAGTGTTACGGAGACTTTTGGAGCGGGTGTTTTTGCACCATCAACACCGGCTAAAACCGATCAGACAACAGAAGTTGCACGGGCAATTGAAGAAGCAGATATTATCAAAGTAGAAGGACATTATCTTTATCTGCTGAATCAGTATAAGGGATTGACCATCTGTGATATGTCCAACCCGGATTCTCCGTCAATTTCGGGGCGGGTGGCTGTTATGGGGCAGCCGATTGATATGTATATCAGAGACTCGCGGGCGTATATCATTGTTTCTGCAACATATCAGGCAATTTACAAAGTCATGGCAGACGGCACAAGTTCATCAACAACCGCACAGGGAAGCCGGATTCAGGTGGCGGACATCAGCGATAAGACAAATCCGAAACTTGCAGGCTCGTTTGATCTGAAGGGAAGGGTTACAGATTCCCGGATTGTGGGCAATATTCTGTATGTCGTGTCTTCGGAACAGCCTCTTTTTTATTGGGATTATGCCGCTAATCAGTCAAAAGTAAGCGAACAGAATGTCTATGTAGCTTCGATTGATATTTCCGATCCTCAGAATATCCGGGAAGCAGACCGCAAAGATTTTGGCGGCACAGCGCGGTATATTCATGTTACGGATCAGGCAATTTTTATTGCTTCGGGCGTTGAATATTACGGAAACACGAACACAACCATCACCTATCTGGATATTGCCGATCCTGCTGGGAAAATGACAAAACGCAGCACAATTGAGGTGCCGGGCAGCGTCAATGACAAATTCAAAATGGATTACTACAACGGCTATTTCCGGGTCTGCACTTATCAGTGGGCGCTTTCGTGGAGCAGACCGGGAATCAGTAATTTATTTGTGATTGATGTAAAAAATCCCGATTCGCCAAAACAGGTCGGCAGCGTGAATCTGGGCGAGGGAGAGCAGTTGTTCGCCACCCGCTTTGACGGAAACCGCGCTTACATGGTTACATACAAGATGAAAGACCCGCTATGGGTGATTGATTTAAGCGATCCGGCAAATCCGGCGGTCAAAGGCGAATTGATTGTGCCGGGCTGGTCAACCTATATCGAACCCAAAGGAGATCGGCTGATTGCCCTTGGTGTGGATGATGAAAACGGCTGGAAAGTATCGGTATCTCTGTTTGATGTGTCAAAGCCGGAAAAACCCGGTCTGATTAAGCGCGTCTCTTTCGGGGATAAAGACAATGGCTGGAGCAGTTCCACCGCGTATAACGATGTCAAAGCCTTCACGGTTTTAGAGGATTCGGGCTTGATTCTGCTGCCTTATACCACATCCTCTTACACAGATGGGACTTATAAAACTGAAAACCGCCTTCAACTGATTGATTATTCGACAACTGATCTGAATACCCGCGGCTGGGTGAGTCAGAAGGGAAGCGTACTAAGAAGCCGCAGCGTATCAAACCGGCTCTTTTCCGTATCAGATGATGAGCTTCAGGTGATTGACGCCACAGACCGCGATCATCCCAAAGTTACGGCAAAACTCACGCTCGCGCTCAATATCACGGATTTTCTTGTGCTTCAGAACGGCTATGGTATTCAGGTAACGGAAAGCGATGGGAAATATACGCTCAGGGCTGTTCCGTTGTCCGATCCTGAAAACGGCAAAGCTGCCAGCGAAATAAGTCTGGACGACATGTCGTATTCCGGCGCGTTTATTGACGGAAATCTGATGTATGTCGTATCAAGTGTGTATGATTATCGTTACATGTCCATTAGTTCGATGTATTACCGCCCTGCCGGAACGACCCGGATTCAGGTCATTGATTTTTCCACACCCGCAAGTCCGGTAAAGCGCGGAAAAATTGAGATTGACGGCAATTATGCTATGCCGCTCAATGGCGGAGTTTCAATATATCCGTATTACAGTTCCGGGCAAATCTTGCAGATGAACGGGAATAAGCTGATATTTCCGTATTCTGCCGGATATTACGGACCTGTGCTTTATGCCACAGATGCAGTTTCAGGAACTAGCACCAAATCCGAAGAAACGACCAAATCTCAGGGCGGCGTCAGAGTCATTGATCTGTCCAATGCAGATACTCCGAAAATCCTGTCTGAGTTAAGCCTTGATATGACGAGCGGTTCGGGCTATTTCTTAAACGGAACCGTGTTATATTTCAGTTATGGCACAGACATCGGATATGATCTGGAAAAACGTCCTCAGTCCAAGTATTATCTGGGCAGAATTGATTTGTCCGATCTGTCCAAGCCCTTGCAATTGGCGTCAATCAACATTCCCGGAACCTGCATCGGCGTTGACAAAACCGGCATGTATGCGTTTACTATCAATACCGAATGGGGAGCTAATTGGTCTCAAGCTTATACCTTTAATTCGGTAAAATTGGCAGACGATAAAGCACTCCTGATGAGCGAGATCAAACTTGGCAGCTATGTCAGTTCATCGTTTATCGCAGATGGCATGGTTTATCTGAGTGGCAGCGGAATTATGCCGATAGACATCAGTAATCCTGAAAAACTGACCGTGTATGAAAGCAGTCTGAAAGACAACTGGGCGTCCATTCTGAGTGTGAAAAACCGCAAAATTTTTGCCAGTGTTTCCGGCGGAATGGCGTGTTATAATGCCTCAAATCCTGCCAATATTACTCTGGATGAAGTTACGGAGCATTACGGCAGTCGTATTGCCTTTTCAACGGATAAGGCGTATATGCCGATGGGGTATTACGGTGTGTGGGTAAAATCGCTTAACAATTAACTGACCCCTCCCCTGCCCCTCCCCGAAACGGAGAGGGGGAGAGACTCCCCTTCCTTTGCAGGGAAGGGGGGCGGGGGGTTAGGTTATCGGAGAGATCATGAAAAAAACATTGTCCGCCCTGATTCTTGCGCTGATGTTCTGCACGAGCGCATACGCTGCAGTCGAGCCGGTGATCACGGTCAACGGTATAAGGGGAACGGTTAATCTTATCGGCATCA
>DYRC01000274.1 GCA_020718925.1 Desulfonema limicola | reverse complement strand
TCGGTCGTCATCAACAGCGTTGACAATCCGACCGCCATTCCTATTGCCAAAGGAACTGCAACCGGCGCGGGGATTACGGAACGCGGATTTTACTGGTGGATTCCGCCGAATACCGAAAACCACTTCGGCGGCTCCGAATCCGGTCTGCTGCCGGAGGGCGGCTCCGGCGCGGGAGCTTTCAGCCTGTCTCTTTCCGCCTTGAAACCCTTGAACACTTATCACATCAAGGCGTATATCAGGGTCGGCGGACAGCTTATCACCTCTGACGAACTTCTGTTCACCACAGGCGCGGCGCGTGTTCCTGCGTTGATTACCAAGTCGGATTATATGATCTGTAGAAGAGATATTCTTGTCAAAGGCGAGATTACGGATGTCGGCAGTTCTCCGGTAGATATTTACGGATTTGTCTATGCCACGCATCCGAATCCTACGGTCTTTGATCGGGCATTGGCATTTGCGTGGGATACGACTCTGCCGCTTTCTCAGGGAAAAGCGTTTGAAGGAACGATAAAAGGGCTTGTTCCGGAAAAATACTGCTTCCGTGCTTATGCCCATAATGCCCAAGGCACGGCTTACGGAGCGGAGTATTGTTTTGTGATAGATGGCAATATCCAGTCTTCCTACAAATATGCGTGGAATGAAAATGCGGGCTGGTTCAATTTCAATTCATTGGGCGGCGTGAGCGTGTTTTCCGATCATCTTGAAGGTTATGTCTGGAATGAGAATGCGGGCTGGATAAAGATCGGCTCGTTCACCGCCGGAACATCGCACACCTACAGCAACGCATCAAACACAGATTACGGCGTGAACAATGACGGCTCCGGAAACCTTTCAGGCTACGGATGGAGCGAGAATGTCGGCTGGATAAATTTCAAACCTGTCGGCGGAGGAGTTTTCATTGATCTGAGCGGCAATTTCTCCGGCTATGCCTGGGGAGAAAACATCGGGTGGATTCATTTTGCCAATACAACGCCTGCTTACAGGGTTTCTTCAAACTTCATGAATACAAGCTGCAATATGCTGGTTGTGCATACGAATCAGGATGTTACGGTGAATGAATCGCAGGCTGCCGTGAAAGGTGAGATTACAGATATCGGCAGTTCTGCGATAGAAGAGTACGGATTTGTCTATGCCACGCATACAATTCCCACACTCAATGACAAAACTCTGGACATGTCCGCCCCGTCAACATTTCCGGGAACATTTTCAGGAACAATCACGGGGCTTAGTCCGGGAAAATATTATCTGAGAGCGTATGCCAAAAACGCCCAGGAAACTGTTTACGGCGAAGAAATCAGTTTCACGATTAACGGATCCGGATTCACGGTGTTGCCGACAACCGGACTGATCACCACCGAAAGCGGCGGGACAGCGGCATTCACGGTAAAGCTGAACAGACAGCCGACTGCGGATGTTGCGGTGTCCGTCAGCAGTTCGGATACGACAGAAGGAACCGTATCGCCTGCAAGTCTGACCTTCACGCCTCAGAATTGGGATAAACCCCAGACAGTTACAGTTACCGGCGTTGATGACAATGTGATTGACGGAGATCAGAATTACACCGTGAAGCTTGCTGCGGCTGTTTCCGATGATCCGTTTTACAACAATCTCAAGCCCGATGATGTTGCGGTGGTGAACAGAGACAATGACGGCAATCATGCGCCCGAAGCCGATTTGCAGACGCTTTCAACGGATCAGGATAAATCTCTGAGCATAACGCTTACAGGCAGAGATCAGGACAACGATAATATCACATATTCCGTAACAGCCGATCCTCAGCACGGATTGCTTACCGGCAGCGCGCCGGATCTGACATACACGCCGACAACCGGATTCTTCGGTGCGGACAGTTTCACGTTTAAAACATCAGACGGAAAATTGTATTCGGATGATGCGAAGATTGCAATCACGGTAATTTCCCTGAACGGCAACCATGCACCGAAAGCCGATCCGCAGACGCTTTCAACGGATCAGGATAAAGCCCTGTCAATTCTGCTTACCGGCAGTGATGAAGACAGAGATGCGATTACCTATTCCGTGATTGCTAATCCGCAACATGGGCAGCTTTCCGGCACTGCGCCGAACCTGACATACACGCCTGCATCCGGCTATTCCGGTGCGGATAGTTTCACATTCAGAACTTATGACGAAAAATTGTATTCGGATACGGCAGCGGTTGCGATTACAGTAAAACAGGTTGCCGCGCCGGTCAATCCGCCGGTTCAGTATGTCAATTATCCGCCGACCGCAGACGAGCAGACGCTGATCACGGATCAGGATAAAGCTCTGAAAATCACGCTGACCGGCAAAGATCAGAACGGCGATGCGCTGAGTTTTGCGATTGTGAAGCAGCCTGCAAACGGCAAAATTACCGGAACCGCGCCGGATATGACCTATACGCCGAATCCCGGATTCTACGGACAGGACAATTTCACGTTCAAAGCCAATGACGGGGTATGGGATTCCGAAGCCGCAATCGTCAGAATTACGGTGAACCGGCTCAACCGTGCGCCGATAGCAGATGAACAGACGCTGATTACGGAGCAGGATAACGCTCTGAAAATCACGCTGACCGGCAGTGATCCGGATGGCGATCCGGTAACGTATCTGATGGTCAACCCGCCTGTCAACGGACAGCTTACCGGCACTGCGCCGAATCTGACATACACGCCGAATAAAGGATTCTCCGACACAGACAGCTTCACCTTCAAAGTGAATGACGGAAAAGCGGATTCGGTTGTCGCAACGGTTAAGATTACGGTAAAAAAATCCAATCAGCCGCCGAAGGCAGATGAGCAGACAGTGACCACAGTAAAAGGTAAGGATGTGAAAATCACGCTGACCGGCAGTGATCCGGATGGCGATCCGATAACGTATCTGATGGTCAATCCGCCTGTCAACGGACAGCTTACCGGCACTGCGCCGGATCTGACATACAAGCCGAATGCCAAATTTTCCGGCACAGACAGCTTTACGTTCAAAACAAATGACGGAAAAGCGGATTCGGCTGTCGCAACGGTTAAGATTACGGTGGATGCCCATAATGCGCCCATAATATTCAGATGTCCTCAGACCATTTTTTTGTCCTTTTCGGATAAAGAGTTAGAGGGGCGTATCGTAATCAGTGGTGATGATGATTTTAATGTTTGGCACACAGTTGTCGTAACGGATGATCCCAAGCATGGTAAATTGCGATTTGACTCTCGGACGGATCGTTTCTATGAGAATGACCATCGCTCGTATTATTCGTATGACTTTTTCTACACACCGACCCCCGGCTATTTCTTTACAGACAGTTTCACAATCGTAGCGTATGACGGAGAAAAGTATTCATCTCCCGCAACGATTACGGTAAAGTTGCCGGACGAACCGAAATCTATGATGAAATGGAGTAGTAAATGCTACTATACACGAGAGGTTTCCTGCTACTGTCCCTCTACCGGGCAACAATTAATTCATGCCTTGCCTACGGATTGCTACGAGAGTGAGGAACTATGCAGAGAGTTTTTCGGAGACTGTGTCGATCATTCGCCCAAAGCTGATTCAAAAAATTGGGAAACCTATCGGGATATGGCTGTGAGAATATTGCTCACAGGCAGTGATGAAGATAATTATATCCGTTATTTCATAACCGCTGATCCCAGCCATGGTAAGCTTTCCGGAACCCCGCCGAATCTGACATACACGCCGCTCCCCGGCTATACAGGTTCGGACAGTTTTATGTTTATAGTATTTGACGGAGTTTTGTATTCGACAGCAACAATCAGTATTGAGGTAAAACAGATAGTCGGCAGTGCGCCGCTAGTAATCAGTGAGCTGATCGGTGTGGACAGGGATGATCAGGATGTGAAAATCACGCTGACCGGCAGTGATCCTGACGGCGATCCGCTGACATATCAGATTGTCAGTCCGCCTGCCTACGGACAGCTTACCGGCACTGCGCCGAATCTGACCTATGAGGCGACCCAATTTTCCAAAACGGACAGCTTCACATTCAAAGCAAATGACGGAAAAGCGGATTCGAATGTGGCAACTGTTGAGATGATAATAAATCATCCGCCGAAAGCAGAGAGTCAGGATTTGGGTGAGATAAAACAGCACGATAACATATTCATCACGCTGAAAGGAACGGATGCCGACGGTGATAAGCTGACTTATACGATAGTCAAACAGCCTACGGGTATTCTTACCGGCTCTACGCCGACTGTGAAATACACTAATAATGTAGAGAAAGGAGCCAATGACTACTTCACATTCAAAGTGAATGATGGAAAAGCGGATTCAAATATCGCAACAGTTAAGATAAAAGCCGCTGCGGAAACTAAGAAGGATGATATTCTCACTTCCTGTTTTATCGCCGCTTCTGCGGATGGTGCCGATTCTCTGCCATCAGCGGGTATTTTCTTTGCGCTGCTCGGCTTGGGGCTGGCGGGGCTTCTGTATGAAAAGAGGGGTGAAGTAAGGCTTGACCCCTCCCCTGCCCCTCCCCGAAACGGAGAGGGGTGAAGGATTGGTGTGCGAAAGTGCGCCAGTCCTTTTTTTATTTGATTGCTGAGGCGGGGTATGATAAATTAATATAGTTATGCAGAATTCTGAGTCTGAGAATTTGTTTTCAGGAAAAAGAAAGGAGAATATCATGCTTACTTTGCAAGTCAGCCCCGGAGATGTTTATCAATTGGTCAATCAATTGGATATTGAAGATAAAATAAAGATATTTCAAAATCTTAAGCCGGTAGTTATTTCTGATCACTGGGACAGATTTTTGAAAAGAATTGATGTCCGGTTAAAAAAATATCCGATTACCGAAGAAGAAATTGAAAAGGAAACAGAGAGTGCCAGAGAAGAGATTGCCTCTTATCGTAGCAGATACCAATGTTCTGATAAGTTCCTTAATCGGTAAAAGACTTCGCCCATTCTTAACTGCATTGAAGGAAGGGAAATTTGAACTCCTGTTTTCTGAAGAGACTTTTGAAGAAATCATATCAGTCATCCGTTGTCCTAAGTTCGGAAGATATTTTACGGAGGGTGATAGTGAGGAATTTATTGATTTGATGAAGCTTCAATCTCATTTTACAGAAATCAGTATTCACATAACGGATTGCCGGGATAGTAAGGATAATATTTTTTTGGAATGTGCCGTTGCCGGAGATGCGGATTATATTTAGGAGTTACGCACTTGGATTTTAAGATATTGATTTTATTGATAGCGATTTGTGCGATGCACAATGCCGATTCTATAAAAATCAATAGGTTAATTTTTCAACTGCGTAAGTCCTAGTATTCATGTCAGCCTCCTTTCATATTCATAAAACAAAGAAAAACGTGAACCCGACATTTTCATCAGATTCACGTTTAACCGAAAATTCAGATTCGCACAAGAAATTTTACCGAACCCGCTCAGACAACACGGAAACCTGCTTTTTCAACGTCTCATTCTCCGCCTTCAGGTTTTCAAGCTTCTTGTTCTGCTCAATAACATACAGTGTCAGTTCCTCAACTTTCTGCAGGAGTTTTGCCTGCATGTCTCCGATGCTCACGC
>DYRC01000273.1 GCA_020718925.1 Desulfonema limicola | reverse complement strand
TTTAGTTCAACACTCAGATGAAAGTTTGAAAGGATATGATCTCCGAACAACTGTTTCCGGTACTCCCCCCGCCCCACAGGTCAGAGCTATCCGTGATACGGGTTCGTTACTGATTCCCCTCCTGTTTTCGGGGAGGGGGCAGGGGACTTGCCGCTTGATAGAAAAGAATTGAGGAAAATCCGATTTACGGGCGAATATCAATAGTAGGATACAGGCCTTCCAACTCGCCGTTGGGATAAGGCTGAATGATGTTGAAGGAAATATTCTGACCTTTCTGGGCATGTCCTATGTTTTTCTCACCGTCAAAATACGCGCCGTTGTCTGTCAGAATATGCTCAATACGATGTTTGAACGCCTCGACAAACGCCAGACCGTTTCCGTTAAAGCGCATATTTCCCCAGCTTAACTCGCCGCGTATATCTGAAAGCTGTTCCAATGAAATGCTGTGATTTTCAAGGTCTTTCTGATCTACGATCCGTCCCCAGACCAGACGGCGCGGCGGAATCTGAAGCGGCGCTTTTATATCAATGATGGTATGCGGCAGCACAATGCTTTCTTCGCCGATGGTCAGCAGCGCATCAGCCCTTCCCTGCAAAAACGCATTGAATCCCACAAATACTTTCTCTCCGAGATTGGAATAAATAATGGTTGCGCCGTGTGCGGTAATATCATAGCCTTCCAGCCGCGAATTGCTGATGTAGCAATTTTCCTGTGCATTCGCACCCTTGCCCAGCCATGCGTCTTCCAAAAAAGCTCTCTGCGCCACCAGCACATTTTCGCTGACATGGCTTTGTCCTTTGACAAGCGCATAACGATTGACCGAAGCGCCTTTGGGAACAGCTATCGTCTGACTCAGATGAACCACATCAAAGATTTCCTGAAAATCGGTCTTGCGATCTTCGGCAAAATCCATAAACAAACCGGCAGGAGCTTTGTCAGGTCTGAAGGCAATATATCGGGATGCCAGCACATCCGGAGGAAACTGGTATCTGAAATCAAATACGCCTTCTTTGCGAATCCATATCTGCCCCGCTTCAATGCGCCGATGCGATAATTCTCCGACCTGAATATAGGAATACGCGCCGATAATGCAGTCATACAGCGTGGTTAAGTCAACTGTGCTGAACGGTCCCATAAAACAGCCTTCTACCGGAGAGCCGTGAATATTGGCATAAGGACCTGAAACCGTATTTTTGATTAAAAATAAATCCGTCTGTTCAGGATCATGGGAATAACTGTGAACCAGTGTTTTGATCAGAAAACTGTCCCGGATGCGGATGATTTCATCTTCCTCAGCTTTGACGTCAAACCCGCCCAGATGATAAGTTTTGCCTTTTTGTTTCAATTCATCGCCGCGAATATCCGATTTATAAAGAATCGAATTATATATCTCGCATTTGCCCAGAAAATAGCTGCCGGACAAATTTGAATTGCTGAAATGAAAATACAGCGGATGATGGGGCCATATTCCGTAAAACGCATAAAATCTGCCCAACTGATTTGTCGGAACAATGTTTCTGAGATACGGACCCGTATCAAACGCAAATTCCTGCAAATTGATATTCACCCGGCGAATAATCCGGTCAGTCAGTTGTTCAACTCTTTCCATGAAACTCCTCCGAAATAGGGTACATTCCCCTCCTGAGAGGGGGGCATGGGTATGTTATTTTAAAGAACAACTTGAAATCATTTCAAATACTCCCATAAACACATCTGTCAGTCTGAGTATGCCCACAATTTTTTTGTTTTCCGTAACCAAAAGCGACTGATGATGCCCCATGAGCAACTGATGAATTGCTTCATTCAGCGTGATATTGACATCAACATATTCGCCATCTTCGGGAGAGTACATAAATTCTTTGACTTTTTTAAGACCGGCTTTTTTGCAGACATCATGCAGCGGCATATCCCACAGTTTGAAACGATCCAGTATTGCCCTCTGAAAATTTCTGCTGAATCCTAAACGCTTCATGCTCTCGCCTTTGGTGCTGATCTGCTCGTATTTCGGCTCCAAGCCGCGTAAAATATCCAACTGACTGACTTTTCCGACAATGTCGTTGTTTTCATCGCAAATCAGGATTGCCCAGTGCGGGTAGCGGTTTTTGTCAAAATCCCGCAAGGCTTTTTCCAAAGCTATCACAGCGTCATACAAAGTAGCTTCTTTTGAAACGACCACATATTCTTCCAACGGAATCATCAGGTCTTTTACCAATCTTGTTTTCACAGCAAAATCTCCTATTTGTTGCTTTTTTCCATAATCGCTTGTCTGATTTTTTCTCTCTTGCGCTTTTCTACCAGAATCATCTTTTTGGCATGGGCTTCTTTAATTTTTTCCGTCAGCGTCTTAATATCAATCGGCTTTTCCAGAAAATCCGTTGCGCCGAGCTTCATTGCTTCAATGCCTGCGTCCATCGTGGCATATCCGGTCAGCAGAATAATCTGAAGATCGGGATTTTTTTCTCTGAGCGCCACCAGCGCCTCAATGCCGTTCATCTCCGGCATCATCAGATCAAGAATAATGGCATCGTAATATTCATGTTCTGCTTTCTCAAGTCCTTCTTTGGCGGATGTGGCGGTGGAAACATCCATGCCTCTTGATCTCATGCGCTCCGAAAGCGTTTCCACAAAATATTTTTCATCGTCTATCAGCAATACTTTCTCAGCCATATCATTTCTCCTCAGTGCAAAGTGTAAAATGAACTTTTAACTTTACACTATTTCAATAACGATCTCCGTACCGGAAAAGCTCAGTTTTGCATTCAGCATCTCTGATAACTCCTTTTCCTCTGCTGTCGGAAAATTTCCGCCGGGCTGCTCTGATGTCAGAAAATGAATCTGTGCGCCTTGCTCTTTTTTTTCAGTCCGAATCTCAATCCGATGTCCTTTGCTCAGTCCGTCAATGGCAAATTTCAGACAGCGATAAATCAATGTTTCTGCAATAAAAACATGCGTATTGACAACCACAGCCTGTTCCGGCGATGTTATATTCAATGAAACATTACGCATAACTGCGAATCTGTCGCACAACGCCGTCATCAGCGATACGGTTTCTCCGACATCAATCATCTTAACCGGCTCGTCCGTAGTGTGTGCAAAGCGATTCAGATTTCTCAGAATATCACTGCCCCGATAAACCTGTCCTGAAATCGTCTCTGCCAATAATTTCAGCCGGACAGGATTAAACGGCGTCCCTTTTTCAGACATGAAAATCATATCTTCCAAAAGACCGGCATTTTCATTGATGATTGCCAATACATTTTTCAATTCGTGGCTGACAGATGCGGCAATCCTTCCGAAACATCCGAAGCCAGCTTCACTGACAGTATTCAACTCCATCTGATTACTCCCTTTTAAAAGAGTTCAAAGTTAAAAGTTGTAAAAAATCATTTTACACTTTGCACTTTACTTACCCACCGCTGCTTTGATTTTTTCAATCAGCACTTCGATTTTAACCGGCTTGACAAGATAATCCGTAACGCCGAACTCGCTCGTTCCCTGTTGAAAATCGCTTTCCGAGCCGTGTCCGGTCAGAAAAATGAATTTCATATCCGGATATTTATCATCCAATATCTGCTTGAGCCTGATTCCGCCCATTTTAGGCATTTTTACATCCAAAACAGCGAGATCATACTGTTGCGTTTCAACCTGTTTCAATGCCTCATCTGCGCTGCCTACCCAATCCGCCTCAATTCCACGCATGGATAAACGTTCCGCTAAGGTTGAAACCAATTCCTGTTCATCATCCACCAGCAATATCCGCATTTTAGTTCCTTTTTAGTGATAGGTGTTAAGTGGAATGTGTTAAGTGTTAAGAAAAAATACATAACACATGACACATAACACATAACATCCTAACACATAACCCTTTTAATCGGCAGTGCAATCAGAAAAATCGTTCCTTCTCCGATAATGCTGTTGACATAAATCGTGCCGCCGAGTTCATGAATAAGATTATATGTAATGGATAATCCCAGACCGGTTCCGCCTTTACCGGCTTTGGTCGTAAAAAACGGCTCAAGCACTTTTTCAAGGTCTGCTTCGGGAATGCCGCATCCGTTATCCTGAACATTGAGCATGATGGTATTCGCATTTTTCCGTCTGACGGTAATTTCGATCTGCCCGCCATCTTCCACTGCTGCAAAGGCATTGTTGATCAGATTCAGCAAAATCTGCTGCAATTTGCCTTTATCGCTTTCAATCTGCGGCAGTTCCGGCTCCGCGTCAACCGTAACACTGATGGAACGATACCCTGCTTCTTTGCTTAGAAATCCGAGAACTTCATTGATGACATCTTCAAGATGCAGCAGCCGGATGCTGACTTCCGTATGCCGGGCAAATCCGAGCAATCTTTTTGTAATGGCGGCACAGCGTTCAACCGATGATATTATCGAATTGACCAATTTAAGCAGCTTTTCATCTTTGGCGTACTCGGCTTTGAAAGTGAACAAATCCGAAATCAGCCCGGCTTTTTCATTGATAATTGCCAGCGGATTGTTGATTTCATGCGCCACGCCCGCCGCCAATCGCCCTAATGATGCCATTTTATTATCATATTCGGCATGATGCAGGGTTGCCACGCGCTTTTTATCCACAAGCCAGATGTTGCTTACCAGATACGTGGACATGGTTAAAACCACGATCAGAATCACGGTAATACTGATAATCATAAATACAGACAGCTTGAGCCGGGTGGATTGCCACGACTCCAACTGTTCGGTCTTTGGCTTGACAATCATCAGAATAAACGGCGTATCCGTGATATACGCATAGCCAATAATCATGGGCTTGTCATTTAAATCGGATGTTTCAAATACCTGAGTCCGTTCAGAATATTCAGGAACCGGCAGGGACATTTTTTCAAGTACTTTGCCATAATATTTGGACGGCGTTTGAAGAATGCCCTGCCTATTGATAATGAATGCGTCTCCCTGCTTGCTCACTTCCAATTGAGCCAGCATGTCTTTAAGTTTTTCCGTATCCAGACTTGCCCTGAGAACATAAAACTGACCTTTGGGAGACGTATGTCTGATGGCAATCACAAAATGCGGCACATTGCGAAATCCCAAAAACACATCGCTGATATACACGCCTCCTCTGACCACATGCCGAAACCAGTCCTGAGAGATATAATTGATGCCTTCCATTTTGTAATGCCCCGCATATTCCCGCATATTTCCGTCAGCATCAATCAGGCTGAGATCAATCACCTCGCCTTTGGCTTTATTCAGATTATCCAGAATAACCGCAAGGCGACCCGGATAATACAGGATGTCAAACGTATTGTCCTGAATAATGAAATTCAGGGCGAACCGCCGTTCATCCAAGAAAAAAGACAATGTTCGGCGGGTATTGGAAACCAGCCTGCTGGTGCGAAGCAGGATTTCAGATTCCATGGCATCTTTTGTAACCCGATAATCGAAAGCCGCAATCAGCAACAGCGGAATCAGCGCAACCGCAGCCGTAATCAGCACAGACTGTTTCCATATCCGCCGGAAATTGAACATATATAGCAACCCTAAATGAATTGTGGAACGTACCATTTCAATTTATCAAAA
>DYRC01000272.1 GCA_020718925.1 Desulfonema limicola | reverse complement strand
GAATTTTTCTCTGTACCAGGGAATATCAAGGTTTATCCGTTCCAATCCTGAAACATCTTTGCCTTCCATCATTATCATCACCGAAGTTTTTCCAATCAAATCTGCTAAATTTATCAAACTGTTATCCAATTCTGAATCCGATTGTTTAAGTTCTTTCAACATGCTTTTGATAACCGTCCCTTGTTCAAGAAGAATCTGCAATTGTCTCATAAATTCCTGCAAATTTTTCCTCAAAGTCTTGTCTGAACACTTGCTGATTAAGACATTTACAGATTTGACAAGACGTTCCCCATCAGTTTTCAAGGCATCTTCCCGTTCAAGAAAAATGTTTATGAGACTGGAATTATCTGCAAAGATATTGGTAAGTTCTCTTCCTATACTTGCATTTTCGACAATGTTGGCAACATCCTGCTTTGCAATTTCTGTCATAAACGTTTCAATTTTGCCGAAAGAAAAAAATACAACGCCGACAACTCCGCAAAATATCAGGAGTATAATCACATTGACTATAAGAAGTTTTGTGGCAATATGCCGGTTGGAGAATATTTTCATTTTTTATGAACCCTGTTTTCAGATTAAGACCTTCAAAGTTAACGAAACCTTGAAGGTCTTATTGTTTATTTTTTCAGAAATTCCAATGTGAACACATCACTCGCAGGAATTTTTTTCTCAATCTGCTTGAACTGATACATAATGTCAATTCCCTTTTGCCAGAATTGTTCTTCCATGTATCCGACAAGACTCTCTCCTATGCCTATGGTTGCAAGATGCTTAAATATTTTAAGCGATTCGGTTTGCTGGGAAACTGATCCTTTGGGATAGAATTTTTCAACAACCAGCTTTGCCGTTGCAGCCGGTTCTTTGAAGGCTTCTTTCCACCCCCTCAGAGTAACATCCATAAATTTCTGAATCAGTTTGGGATTTTCTTTAATTATCCTGTCCGTAGCGAAAACAACTCCGGCATAAAAATCATAACCGTATTTGAACAAAGGAATAACGTTCATTTCATACCCTTTTTCCTTCATACTCAGAGGTTCACCATTCATGTAGCCTACACAGACATCTATTTTGTCATCAACTAAGGATTGGACATCCGATTCTGTTTCAACAGGTGTAATATCCTCATAACTGACTCCCAGATTCGCCAGTACGGTTTTCATCATTACAACTTCATCTTGATTTATTCCGACTTTTTTCCCTTTGATCTTTTCAGGGCTGTCTATTCCTTTCTCTTTTTTGCTTATCAGACACCCCGGCGGTTTTTGAAAGTGAACAGAGATTGCTTTGATCATCTTTTTGTCTGCTCTGGCTCTGATTAGGTCTGCACCTTCTGTAACTCCGATGAGGGCATTTCCTGATACAACTTCGTCAATAAATGATATGCCCGGCTTCCAACTTCTGATAATCAGATCAATGCCTGCTTCTTCATACCATCCTTTTTCTTTTGCTATCAGAATACCGGCAAATTCCACATTAGGAACCCAGTTCAACTGAATGGTTACAGGCACAAGCGGTTCTTTGGCGTATCCGTTTATTGCAAATCCCATAACAATAAACAGACACAGACATTTTACACACAAGTTTTTCATAATCCCTCCTTTTGTTGCCGCTGAATCGGCAGACTATTGTAAAATCAAACATCACACCCGCTTCATTTAATTCTCCGACATCTGTGTCCATCCTTTTTCTGTTTGTGTGATTCTGTTCGTCAACCATGCCGGATATGATTCAGAGTTTGATTACAATAAACCGACTATTTCGTCAATTATATTATATTGCAGAAAAATAGTCTGTCTGTCAGAATTTCAAAAGTTCATAAAGGATTCTCCTTTCTCTGACTGAGATTCCGCATAAAAGGGGCGGCTATGATGTGAAAAGGCATTGCCTGATTGAGAAAAATACTGTATTGAACTATGTTATTTTTACAGAAGGATAACCTTCATATTTATCTGACAGGAGAAATCTATGCTGAAAGGATTTGTAGGCGGCAATACTTTCCCGCGAGGCGTTCATCCGCCTGAAAGAAAAGAGTTTTCAGCGGACGCACCGATTGAAATCATGCCTGCGCCGGAAAAAGTTCTGCTTCCTCTGCTTCAGAACATCGGAGGACCATCTGCCTCTGTGGTCAAAGCAAAACAGGCGGTTGCGTTCGGAGAAATGATTGCCAAAGCCACCGGATTTGTATCTGTGCCGATTCATTCGCCGATAACCGGAAAAGCCCTGAAAGAAGCCGTATGCACACTTCCCAACGGGCGGCATCTCAAAGCCATCCCCATTCAGGCAGAAGGCGATCAGTTATCGGGCAAGGCGTTGTGGGATGAGATTTTCGGCGGCGACTGGGAAAAAGACAGGCTTGACAAATACAGCCCGCAGGAAATTGTCAAAGCGATTCAGGATGCAGGGCTTGTGGGATTAGGCGGTGCCGCGTTTCCCACGCATGTCAAATTCACGCCCAATGACAAAAAGCCGGTGGATACGGTGTTGATCAACGGCTGCGAGTGCGAGCCGTATCTGACATCAGATTATCGGATGATGCTGGAATGCCCGGAACCGATTATCACCGGCGCGTTGCTTGCAGGGCGGGCTGCCGGTGCAAAGACCATCATCATCGGCATTGAAGACAACAAACCCAAAGCCATTGAGGTGATGACCCGCGCTGCTGCCGGAACCGGGGTTCAGATACTGCCTTTGAAAACAAAATATCCGCAGGGCAGTGAAAAACAACTGATTTTTGCAGTGCTGAAACGCGAAGTTGCGCCGCCGCCGGGTTTGCCGTTGGATGTGGGCGTGGCAGTGAGCAACGTCAGCACGGCTGCGGCGATTGCGCGTGCGGTGATTCGCAAAAAACCTTTAACGCACCGCGTGATTTGCGTTACCGGCGCAGGCGTGGTCAAGCCCAAAAATGTTCTTGCGCCGATGGGCATCAGCTATGGGGAGTTGATTGAATTTTGCGGCGGACTGACCAAAGATGCGGCAAGAATCATCTCCGGCGGTCCCATGATGGGCTTTGCGTTCACAGATTATGATACTCCGGTTACCAAAGGCACAAGCGGCGTAACCGTTCTGACAAATGAAGATGCAAAAAAAGCTGAGGAAACCAATTGTGTGCGCTGCGGCAAATGCGTAGATGTCTGCCCCATGAATCTTGTGCCGACCAAGATCGCAATGGCGTCTCGCTACAAAGAAGTGGATTTGGCAAAGCAGTACAACATCATGGCGTGTTTTGAATGCGGGTGCTGTGCCTACACCTGCCCGGCAAGCATTCCGCTGGTGCAGTTGGTTCGCACCGGCAAGGCAATGGTGATGGCGGCGAGTAGGAAATAACTTTTTGAATGGATTGATAAAATGGGGTAGTGTTTTATCAATCCATAAAAAACTATTTTTGTGATAGGGATAAAATATTTCTGAAAATCCATTAAGAGAATTAAGCAGAGATGAGTTAAAGCCAAAGATTAAAAAAACCCTTGAATTATTAGAAAAAATATAAATTATGGCAAAAGACAAAATTCATAATGCTGTCAGAAATGCTCTGATCAAGGACGGCTGGACAATCACGCATGATCCGTATACAATTGAATACAAAGATGAATTTCTGTACGCGGATTTGGCAGCCGAACATCCTATTGCTGCCGAACGAGAAAACCTTAAAATTATCGTTGAAGTTAAAAGCTTTGTCGGACATTCTGTAATGCAGGATTTCAAACTTGCATTGGGGCAATATCATCTCTATTTGTCGCTTCTCAAGATAACCGCCCCCGAATATAAATTATACATGGCAATCAGCGATGTTGTATATTCTGTCGGCTTTCAGCGTCCGACCATTCAACTGATTGTTCAGCAGGATATATTACCGATGATAATTATAAACCTTGAGTCAGAGGAGATTGTCAGATGGATAAACTGAAAGATTACGGAAAACTGATTGTGAATCTGCTGAACAGACATGCGGAAATGATAAATCGTTCAAGGGCAACTGATATAGAAACAGCGGCTATATTTGATGATGCCCGCAATCATTATATGCTGTTCAGAATCGGCTGGCGGCATAAAGAGAGAGTTCATACGGCTATTTTATATCTTCGCATCAGAAACGGCAAAATCTGGATTGAAGAAGATTGGACAGAAAACGGAATTGCAACAGAATTGCTTGAGATGGGAGTGCCGCATCAGGATATTGTGCTGGCTTTTCATCATCCGAGTATGCGTCCGCTGACTCAGTTCGCGGAGGCTTGAAATCGGGATTTTATGCCTTGCTTCGGGGCAGAAAAGGAATAGTTACTTGTCTGTTTCAAAACTTTATATTGACCATGCGGTTGCCGACGATCCGCAGACCAAAGCGATTTGCCAACGAATCAATGCGCCGTATGAAATCATTGACCATGCGGACGCGCTGTTCAAGTCTGTGTCTTCGGCAGATGATCCGGTTCAGCAGGGAAAGCAGATTTTATATCTGACGCGCAACAAAGGGAATTTTTTGAAAAAATGTCCGGGAACCCGGCATTATACCTGCTGCGATTATCAGATTCTTCATATCGGCACATTCTGTACAATGGATTGTTCTTACTGCATTTTGCAGGCATATTTTCATCCGCCGCTCTTGCAGTATTTTGTCAACCATGATGATATGCTCAACGAATTGAACGCGCTGTTTGCTGAAGAAAAGCTGTACCGTGTCGGCACAGGAGAATTTACGGATAGTCTGATTTGGGAGCAGTGGACAGATTTATCTTCTCTTTTGGTTTCAAAATTCGCGCACCAGTCATGTTCTGTGTTGGAATTGAAAACCAAAACCGTTGCGATTGACAAGCTCAAAGGCTTGAATCACCGCCGCAAAACTATCATGGCATGGTCGCTTAATACCGAAAAAATTATCAAATCCGATGAGCGTCATACCTCTTCATTGTCTGCAAGGCTCAAAGCCGCAGCAAAATGCGAATCTTGGGGTTATCCGCTGGCATTTCATTTTGATCCGATGGTGATTTATGACGGGTGTGAAGCGGATTATCAGAATGTTGTCCGGCAGATATTTACGCATGTATCCCCGGATAATGTTGTCTGGATCAGTTTGGGGACATTCCGGTTTATTCCGACATTGAAGCAGATTATTCAGCAGCGGTTTCCTGATTCAAGAATTATCTATGGCGAGTTTATCACGGGTTTGGATGGCAAAATGCGTTATTTCAAACCGTTGAGGATCGCGCTGTTTCAAAAGATGGTTTCTTATATTCGGGAAATCGCGCCGCAGGTTACGGTGTATTTCTGTATGGAAGATGATGAGGTCTGGGGAAAAACGTTGGGATTTTTGCCGTCTGAGCGCGGGGGGCTGCCGAATATGCTGGATGACAGCGCAAGAAAACATTGCGGAGTCAACTGAGAATCGGCAACATCTGAAAAGACTAATACCGAATCTAAATTCTCATCGGATTGTATTCAGGATGATCTTTCCGGAACCGGATTCTGCAATTCATCGGTTCACCCTTCCGATATTTTTCAGAAACCGGTGCGGAAAGGCAGTTCCATGAGAAATTCAGCAAAGCTGCATGAGACATTGCCCCGCCTGTTTATCATATTTTCCTCCGGGATTTTCCGCCCGTTCCGTTGCAGGGGA
>DYRC01000271.1:2249-5612 GCA_020718925.1 Desulfonema limicola | reverse complement strand
AGATTTATCCATCCGCATTAATCCGCGTGATAATCTCTTTCAGCGCGGCGTCCGTTTTATCATTGTTAATCTGGCATGTTCCGGCATTGGCATGTCCGCCGCCGCCATATTGAAGCATCAACTCCCCGATATTGGTTTTCGATGTCCGGTTGAAAATGGATTTACCGGTGGCAAAGACCGTATTCTGCTTTTTCAAGCCCCACATAATATGAATGGAAATATTGCACTCCGGGTAAAGCGCGTAAATCATAAAGCGGTTTCCGGCATAAATGGTATCGTCATTTCTTAGGTCAAGCACAACAAGATTCTGATATACCTTTGAACATTGCCGGATCTGCTCCTTGGATTTTTCCTGATGGGCAAAATACAAATCAACACGTTCCCTGACATCGGGAAGCTTCAGAATGTCGTCAATTGTATGGTTTTTGCAATAGCTGATCAGCTCCATCATCAGTTGATAATTGGAAACCCGGAACTCATGAAAACGCCCCAGCCCGGTTCTGGCGTCCATGATAAAACTGAGCAATTCCCAGCCTTTGGGATTAAGAATATCTTCTTTGGAAAACAGCGCCGCATCGCTTTTATCCACAGCAGCCATCATATCATCTGAAATAGCGGAAAAATTTTTCTTTCCGCCGAAATAATCATACACCACTCTGGATGCAGATGGCGCATCCGAATCAATAATATGATTATCTTTTTTACTCTTAATCCGGATGGTTTCGCTCAGATGATGGTCAAAAGCCAGATGAACTCCTTCCACATAAGGCAGGTTTGTGGTAATATCCCGGCTGCTTATCTCAATTTTTTCATCCTGCATGTCTTTGGGATGAACAAATTTGATATCGTCAATCATATCCAATTCTTTGAGCAGCACCGCGCATACCAGCCCGTCAAAATCGCTTCGGGTTACCAGACGATACTTTTCCATGATATTCTCCTTTTTTATAAATATATTTCACATTCATCCTGCCGTCCGATGCGGGAAATCGCTTCCACCACTTTGTCTCCGCCGGATTGTTTGGCTTCATACATTGCCAAATCCGCCCGCTTCACAAATGTTTCAGGCGCTTCTTCAGGATTGAAGATCGCAATTCCGACGCTCAACGTTACCCGGCTGACATCTTTGCGCTCACAGACGATTTCAAAGGGCCATCGTCCGTTAAATTCGCTTCGGATTCTTTCTGCTATCATTTTCGCACCGGGAAGCGCTGTTTCAGGCAGAATCACCATAAACTCATCCCCGCCGTAGCGGAACGCCATATCTGTTTTTCTCAGACTCTGCTTTAAGGTCTGCCCCACAAGCCGGATAATATTATCCCCCTCCAGATGTCCCAGCTTATCATTGCATTGCTTGAAATGATCCAAATCAAAGCAGATCATGCTTAACGGATGCTTGTATCTCAGAGAACGCTCAGTTTCTTCTTTCAGCACCGAATAAAAATACCGCTGGTTGTAAAGCCCGGATAAGCTGTCTGTAATCGAAAGTTCGCGCAGACGGGCTTCCATCTGCTTTTTTTTGCTCAGATCATGAAAAAAGCCCACACTGCCGACTTCTTCGCCGTTATTGTAAATCAGCGTGGCAGACAGACGGATCGGCGTTTTTCTGCCCAAGCGGTTGATAACGTCTATTTCAAGTCCTTCAAGCCGCCCCTGCCCTCCGAAATCATCGCTGTAAATTTTTTTCTTGATACTGTGAGCTGTTTCTGTGGAATTATAAATGTCTGTGATGTGCATCACGCCGATAGCTTCTTTGGCAGTGTATCCGGTGAGAGCTTCGGCAGCCTGATTGAAAATAATGATAATTCCCTTGCGATTGACGCCGATAATTCCGTCAGGACACAGGGCTATCAGATTGTCGAGAAAGTTTTTCTCATTCAATATCTGCTGCTCTAACTTTTTCCGCTCTGTAATATCC
This sequence comes from Desulfonema limicola, assembly GCA_020718925.1. Classification (GTDB taxonomy): domain Bacteria; phylum Desulfobacterota; class Desulfobacteria; order Desulfobacterales; family DYRC01; genus DYRC01. The sequence goes on along the minus strand of DYRC01000271.1, from coordinate 3,694 downwards.
CGAACCAGCGTGTAATTGCCCTGATATTCGCCTGTTTTGTCAAAAATCGGCACCGCAGATACGCCAGCAAACAGTTTATCGCCGCTTTTATTGATATACCGGGTTTCATAGCGGGCGGATTTGCCGGCTTCCCGATCTTTCAAATGTTTTTCTATCAGCGAATGATCTTCGGACGGATAAAAATCATATACAGACTTGCCGATCAGCTCTGAACGCTCGTATCCCATAAGCGAACACAAGGCATTGTTAGCATAAATGATGATTCCGTCCTGATTCAGAACCCGAATCCCTTCGGCAATGTTTTCAACAATATCCTGATACGTGTCGTGTGAAATTTTGTCCATTTTTGTTTTCTCTTTTACTTTCTGAGCGTAATAATAGTTCATTGCCGAAGCTTATTCAAGCTTTTTTAGGATAATCATAAGAATTAAGGCTGATAGCACCCCTCCCCCGACCCCTCCCCGAAACGGAGAGGGGAGTAGTGATGACGTCTCTCCCCCTTCCCTTTCAGGGAAGGGGGCCGGGGGGTTAGGTGAGGCTGAATATTATGTCCCCAGATGCCGGATTTCAACATGATTCCATTTTTCTTTCAGATACTCTGCCACAAGTCTGCGATGACAGAAATCCGGCTTTTCTTCACTGCATAACAGACAGGCTCCGGTCATCATCTCAGTGGACAATTTCTTCTCAACTTCCCGTATTTCAAGCAAATCCTGAAACTGCCGTTCATAAACTGCCCAATCCCCTTTATTTTTACGATATTCTTCCAGAATTTCTTTTGTCGGCGCAAGTTCAGGAATATGAATGTATTCAATGCCGCATATTTCTTTGAGAAAATAGCAGAGATCATCGCGCTTGGCAAAGCCTGCCAACTGAGAAACATTGTTCAGCCGAATATCAATCACCCGCTTTACATCTGCTGCTTTCAGAGTCGTGAAAAACTGCTCCGCGCTTTTTTGGGTGAATCCTATGGTAAAGAGCGTCATCGCATCAGTACCATGAATTTCATGCCATATTTTCCGGTTCTGTTTTAAGCGCATCATATCGTCCTCATAGCAGCGACAGGTTTTTGAAAAGACATCTGCATAAATATCCATATCTGTGATAATCAGTTTTTTCCCGGACATTGCTTCAAATCTGAGCAGCGTACCGGCATTATTGAGAAAAGATAAATCAATATCCTCATATTGAAGAGCGTCCTGACAGACTCCTATCAGAAAAAGCCTGTCTTCTGATGTGGGCGGCTTGTTCAGCCAGATAGCAATATCCACATCCGAATCCGGTCTCAACTGATGCCCTTCTTTGGCAGAACCGAATACAAACGCCATAACAATATCTTTATGCTCTGAAAGTTTCTGCTTCAGGGCGGTAAAATCAAAATACTTTGCTTGCAAGGATTTCATGTTTGAACCGCTCAAAATCTGTCAACCGTTTTGTTATGATTT
>DYRC01000271.1:0-2149 GCA_020718925.1 Desulfonema limicola | reverse complement strand
CTTCTGCAATCCCCAATCTTCACAAAGTTTTTTGTAGGTTACAGGCAAATACTCTCTCAGCTTGGTCAGCGTTATATCGAAAACTTCCAATTTTCTCTGCATAACGGCGTTTTCACGCATTAAATTCTCCTTTCTCCGCTTTGTTTTTTGAGGCATGGGCAATTTTTTCGCTTTGCTTGTGATATGCCCGCAAAATCATGTCTTCATCGTTTTCAAACATATCCGGAGGAGGAACTTTGGCAGACTCAGTCAGCCGCTTTTCCGAATCCCGGTTATTTTCAATCGTGCCGTCCTCCAAAATATGCCTGATTTCCATATCATCAGCGCGAAGATAACGGCATATCAGTATCATTCTGTGGCAGACAATCGGGTCTTTTTCAGCGCACATCAGGGCAATGCGATAGGATTTCATACCTTCCTTTAATCGCTGCAAGCCTTCATGAAACAGCGCAGTTTTTGCTAATTCCGTATAGTGAAACTTCTTATCCGGTCCCAGTTCTTTTCCGAGAAAAACATAAGCAATATCATGTTTTTTCAATTCTTTATGAAGCATTTCCCGATTATACTGAGGATTGAATCGGCTGTACGGATTTGAGCGGACATCACACACCGCAGTGATCTTGTGCAGCGATAACAATTCAATAAATTTTTCAATCGGATGCGTTGAATGTCCGATAGTATGAATCTCATTCATGATATTTACAGACAGATAATTCCCGCCACCAATTTATAGCAATAGCCGTTATAGGGTTCTCCCAAGCTGATACATAAAAATAACTCTTTACTTTCAATAGGATATTCACCGATTTTCTGAGATATGTATTTATTCTCAATAAGCGGATCTGTAACCGCCAATTTATATCTGACGCCTTTGAAGAGAAATATTGCGCGTATCTTTTTTTCAGAATTATAGCCCGCTTCAACCCTGATGATGAGACTTTCCGGCTTAATCAGCAGCAAGGATGACGCCGGTTTTTCATCAGCCGGTTTCAGAGGAATCCTGTCATTTACGCCATTGTAACTGCTGTAACCGTTTATCCATAAACAATCCGTATCATCGCAGAGTGCTGAAAGCTCTGAAACTGACAACATTCTGTTTTTAATCCATTTTCTTCGGTCAGCAATAAAATAATTTTCTTTCTGATACAGATGCGGGGCTTGTGTGGTGAGGAATACGGAAATAACATCAAGCGGTTGAGGAATCAGATTATTCTGACACCGGATATGCCTTCCTGAAAGCTGTCCGTTTTCCTGACGGCTCACGGGTCTGACCCATTGACCGGTTGATAGTTCTTTTCCGGCAACACAGAATCCCGAATATTTTCTTGAATTTGCCAAACATACGATTTCTTTACAGATGATGCCGGATTCAAAAAGCTTCTTTATCCATGAAAAAAAACGCGATACCGTATTTTGTATAGACTTAACCACCATTCCCCCTCAAATCCGCTTTCTTTGAGCTTTTCCTATTCACGGTTACATGCTATAAATGCCAAATAAACGCAAAGGAGTCAAGCCTGAAAAAAACATCAAAAACCATATTCTGCTGTCAGGTCTGCGGATACCAGACGCCCAAATGGATGGGAAAATGCCCGGACTGCGGACAGTGGGAAAGCTTTATCGAAGAATCTCAGGAACCTAAGCCATTTCGGGGAAATTCAGCGATCAGAACTCAGCCGATTCCCTTAGATTCCGCCGACATAGAAGATGAAATGCGGGTTTCAACCGGCATCGGAGAATTTGATCGCGTATTAGGCGGCGGCTTAGTATTGGGAACGCTGGTACTGATCGGCGGAGACCCCGGAATCGGAAAATCAACGCTCATGCTTCAGGTGCTTTACGGATTGGCAAAAAACGGACAGAAAGTTCTGTATGTGTCCGGCGAAGAATCCGTGCGCCAGATAAAACTCAGAAGCCGCCGCTTAGATACAATCTGTTCGGGAATGCTGGTAGTTTCCGAAGTGGACATGGACGCGATTCTGGCAATGACAGACCATATCAAGCCGGATGTGCTGGTTATTGATTCGATTCAGACCATGTATAACGGCGAGTTATCATCCGCGCCGGGCAGCGTGAGCCAAGTGCGCGAATCCGCCATGCGCCTGATGCTGATGTCCAAACGCACCGGCATTCCGGTATTTCTGGTCGG
>DYRC01000030.1:4759-21762 GCA_020718925.1 Desulfonema limicola | reverse complement strand
CGCACGGTTTTTCCGGCTTTGTTTGTGAACAGCAGATACCCGTTTTTTCTGCCGTATAAAAACAAATCACGGGTGATCCTGACATCTGACGTGCAGTATTCGATGATTTCCCGAATACGCCTCTGTTTCCACAATCGAAGTGCTAACAGACCGTCTCCGCTTTTCTGAGTTTCCAGAGTGGCTTTGGCAAGGCTGTCCAATGAAAGCCGGTAATTCAGATGCTGATAAACATGCTCTAAAATATCCAGTGTAGGAAGGCTTCTGAAATCAAAGTCATAACATCCGCCAAGTACCTGATAGTCAAAGCGTTTGATATTAAAGCCGACCACCATATCCAGCCGCCTGAGATGTTTTATCAAATCATAAATATCTTCCTGTAAAAATTCAAAAAACCGATCCTCTTTTGAATCATACAAGACCGCGCAACTGATGCCCATCATATCTGCCCTGTGCCATCCGCCCACTTCTTCTGCGGAACGCCGGGTTTCGACATCCAGAACACCGTAATATTTCTCTTTATTTTCCGCATCTTTTTGTGTTTGTCTGTTTTCCAAAAGAACAGGCTTGGCGCGAAACGGAGCCGCGCGATTTTTCAAAATTCCATTGAGAATACCTGTTGCGGCAGTCTTGTCAATCGGCTTATTTCCGGATCCGCATTTGGGAGAATACACGCAGGACGGGCAGCCGTTCTCACAACCGCAGGTATCAATGACATTCAAGGTATGGGAGAGCAGTTTTTCTGCCTTATGAAATGCCTCGCGGCTGAGTCCCGAACCGCCGGGAGTCGCGTCATAAATAAACACCGCAGCCCCTCCGGTCTGAGGATGATACGGCGTTGAAATCCCGCCCAAATCATTGCGATCCGCCATGACCAGCAGGGGAAAAATGCCGATAGCCGCATGTTCGATGGCATGAATGCCGCCCATAAAATGATACATCTGCGATTCGATTTCTCTCTGAATTTCAATCGGAATATCAATCCACAAGCCTTGGGTTTCAAAGATGTTCGGCGGCAGCGTGAGCGTAACCGAAGAAATTTTTTGCGATGGGTGAATATGCCAAATATCATAGCCATTTACCTGATCCGTTACTTTGAGCCGCCCCAGACAAACCCGCGTACCATGCACGGGCTTTTCATCGAAAATCTCCAGAATCTCCGTATCTTTAGTGGCTCTGACTTTGGTGTAATAACTCACTTCTGCCGCCCTGACTTTGACTATCCGAGTATCCAGATCAAGATGCTCCACGACATGCGTTTGTCCGTTATGCAGATACACCGCGCCCGGATGAGTTTCCCGAAACGCCCGGAATCCGTCAATATCGCCCTTGTTTTTGCCGGTTTCGCTACAGATAATGGAAAACCGTGTCCCGGTTCCGCGCAAATCCACTTCCCGCTGAGGCTTTTTGCGATTTGAATAAAATGCCTGACCATCCGCGCTTTGGAATAAAAGCCCTTTGTGTTCAGCATCAGATACGGCGCGCCGGATAGCCGGATGCGCCATAAACGGCTCGTCTGTTTTTATCGGCATTTCAGATGCGGCACAAATCAGGTGTTTTTCCATGATATAGGGATTAAACGGATTGACTACCGCAGCTTCAGACTCGCGGTTCATCAACTCTTCAGGATTCCGCATGAAATACTGATCCAAGGCGTCTTCTCCGGCAATCAGAATCATGGCAGAATCCTGACCGCCGCGCCCTACTCTGCCGCCGCGCTGCTGCATGGCGACAATGGTTCCCGGATAGCCGATCAATAAGCAAAGATCCAAATCGCCGACATCAATGCCCAATTCCAGCGCGCTGGTGGAAATCACTGCCAAAAGCTCGCCGCTGGATAATTTGGCTTCGATTTCCCGGCGTTCTTCCGGCAGAAATCCCGCGCGATACGCGCTGATGCGATTGGCAAAAGCTCCGGCTTTGCTGCCTGCCCATACCGCAATCAGTTCGGTCATTTTGCGAGATTGGGCATAGACGATGGTTCGCAATTCCCGATGCAAGGCAGCTTTGAGCAGTAAGATTGCGGTTCTTGAAGGGCTGGCATCAGGATTCATCATCACAATATGCTTTCTGCCTTTAGGGGCGCCGCTTTTCGTAACCGCAGTTACCTGAAGACCGGTCAACTGCTCTGAAATTTCGGCAGGATTAGCAACGGTCGCGGAACTGAAAATAAAGGTAGGCGATGCGCCGTAAAACGCACAGATTCTTAGAAACCGCCGGAATACCTGCGCCAGATGCGAGCCTAGCAATCCCCGATAAGTATGCACTTCATCCACCACCACGATTTTAAGCGCAGAGAAAAAATCTGCCCATACATGATGATATGGCAAAAGCGAAAGATGAAGCATTTCGGGATTGGTCATCAGAACATGCGGCGGCTTGGTGCGAATGCGCTTGCGGTGGTAAGCTGAGGTATCGCCGTCATAAATTGCCCCGGTTGCTTTGACGCTTTTGCAATGCGCGGCAAATTCCCCGAAGGCGCGAAGCTGATCCTGCGCCAATGCTTTAAGCGGAAACAGATATATCGCCTTTGATTCCGGATTGTTGATGATATTTTCCAACACCGGAATCGTATAAATCAGGCTTTTGCCGCTGGCGGTCGGCGTTGCCACAACGACATGCTGCCCGTTGCGGATAATATCAATTGCCTGCGCCTGATGCTGATACATCTTTTCAATGCCTGATGCAGCAAGGATTTTCTGGATTTCTTCGGGCAGAGGACGCTCAGGAAAGCCATAGCTCCCGGCTTCTTCGCGCATGATGGCGCGATATGCCACCTGATCTGCCATTCGGTGCGAAGAAATCAGGGATTCGATATATTCGTTGATGTCGGCGGTGTTGTTCATGTTGTTTTGATAAACCTTTAGTTTGCTGATGGTATGTAACAGTGTTCTTCTGTGATGTCAAGGTTTGAGAATTGTCGAGTCTTTTCAATTCTTGACTTCTATACGAAAGAGATGATAATAGTAAAAGTATGATCGGAGGTGATGCCTTAAATATAGTAATTACTTGACTGTGTTTGCGTAGTTAGGATAATTTTATACGTCAATTTAAATATGAAAAGGAGATGCAACGATGATTATAGGCGTTTTGAAAGAAATCAAGGAAAGAGAGAATCGGGTGTCCGTAAGACCGGGCGGCGTTGAAGTGATGAAAAAACACGGACATACGGTGCTGGTGGAAAAAGACGCAGGCATCGGCAGCGGTTTTAGCAATGAGGATTATCAGAAATCCGGGGCGGAAATCATCGAACCGCCTGCACAAATCTATGAAAAATCAGACATGATCATGCACGTCAAAGAGCCGCTGCCTTCGGAATACAAACTCATCCGAAAAGATCAGATCATTTTCACCTATCTTCATCTGGCTGCCTCCGAGCCGCTGACCCGCGAATTAATCAAGCGCAAATCCGTCAATATTGCATACGAGACCATTCAGAGAAAAGACGGTTCTCTGCCGCTATTGACACCCATGAGCGAAGTGGCAGGCAGAATGGCGGTTCAGGAAGCGGCAAAATATCTTGAAAAAACCACCGGCGGTCTGGGAATCCTGCTCGGCGGAGTGCCGGGTGTTGAACCTGCGACCGTTGTGGTCATCGGCGCGGGCATTGTGGGAACTAACGCGGCAAAAGTAGCCTGCGGTATGGGTGCCAAAGTGTATCTTTTGGATAACAATCTGGATCGCTTGCGCTATCTCTCAGATGTTATGCCTAAAAATTGCTTTCTGATGATGCCCGGTCCTCAGACTGTTGCCAAATTGGCAAAACAGGCGGATGTGATCATCGGCGCGGTACTGATTCCCGGCACAAAAGCCCCGAAACTGATTACCAAACGAATCCTCAAAACCATGAAAAAAGGCGCGGTGCTGGTAGATGTGGCAATTGATCAGGGCGGATGCTTTGAGACCTCAAAACCCACCACTCATGCTGATCCGACCTATATTGTGGATGGGATTGTGCATTATTGCGTGGCAAATATGCCGGGCGCGGTTCCCATCACATCCACCTACGCGCTGACGAATGCCACGCTGCCCTACGCGCTTCAATTGGCAGATAAAGGCTGGAAACAGGCGTTTAAGGAAAATCCTGACTTGAAACTGGGCGCAAATGTGGTGCAGGGCAAGGTTACATACAAAGGCGTTTCTGATGCTTTCGGGCTTGAATATACGCCGATTGACAGCCTGCTGACTTAGGAGAAAAAACATGTATACAACATATACGACCCGGCTTGTGCCGATGGTCAGAGTGGAACATGAACTTGTCCGCAATGAAAAATTCACCTCTATGCCGAATACTGTTTTATTTCGGATCGGATAATCATGAATAAATCTCTGCCTCAATTCAGCCCGGATCAATTGTGGCTGGTGTTGCTGCTGGCAGTCGTTCTGCTTGCCGTCAGTATATTTTAATTTTTTTTAATGTAAGATTTCAATTGCGTCTTCATATATAGGAGTATGGGCAACAGATGAGCATCATCAACCTGAAATTAAAATCATAGGATGACAGCAATGAAATCAATATCTGTAATCGGCATCGGGCTTTCTCCCCAAGACCTTACTCCGAAATATCGGGAGATCATCCATGCCGCGGATGTGTTGGTCGGCGGAAAACGGCATCTTAGCTTTTTTGAGGACTTTCCGGCTCTTAAAAAAGAAATTAATAAGGATCTGACCGGGCTGGCAGAGTATCTGAAGAATCGGAACGGAAAAAATGTTGTGGTGATCGCATCAGGTGATCCGTTATTTTACGGCATCGGTGCATTTTTGGTCAAATCACTCGGCGCGGAAAATGTGGTGATTTATCCGAATATTACCACCGTTGCCGGAGCGTTTGCCCGGATCAAAGAATCATGGCATGACGCGCAGGTTCTCAGTCTGCATGGCAGAGATTCGGAAAAAGAATTGGCAGAGGCGATTGCTGAAAAAGATAAGATTGCCGTTTTTACGGATTCGGATAAAAATCCGGCGTGGGTGGCGAATTTTATCCTGAAAAAAGGCGCGAAAGAAGAGTTTCAGGTATGGGTGTTTGAGCAGCTTGGCAGTCCGGATGAAAAAATCGCTTCTTATACGCCGGAGCAGGCGGCAAGCCTGAGTTTTTCAGAGCCTAATTTTGTTATCCTGCGCCGTGTTGCATTTCCTAAAGAATGCAAACTGTTATACAACGGAATGCCGGATAAATGCTATCTGCATCACAAGGGTAATATCACCAAGCCCGAAGTGCGGGCAGTATCGCTCTCCAAGCTTAAATTATTTTCTTCGGATTATGTGCTGTGGGATTTGGGCGCGGGAAGCGGATCTGTGTCTATTGAAGCCTCTTTGTTTCTCAAAACCGGCAAGATTATCGCGGTGGAGCATAAAGCCGAGCGGATAGAGCAGATCAGAGCCAACGGCAGGCAGTTCGGCATTCGCAATTTGGAAGTAGTTGAAGCCGCTCTGCCCGATGGTCTTGACAAGCTGCCCAAGCCGGACAGAATTTTTATCGGCGGCGGCGGAAAAGAACTTGGCGCAATTATTGACACTGCCGCACGTCATCTTAAACCGGGCGGAATTATGGTTATCAATACAGTGCTGGTTCAAAGTCTTGTGCTGGCGTTGGAAAGCCTTAAAAGAAACGGATTCAACGCGGATTTTGTTCAGATTCAGATCAGCCGGGGGCAGAAAATGCCCTGGGGCGAAAGAACTGAGGCGCAGAATCCGGTATGGATTATTTCAGGAGAAAAGGAACATTTATGACATATCCGGTTATATTTGCCGGAGCAGGTCCGGGGGATCCGGATCTGATTACGGTCAAGGCGCAGCACGCGCTTATAGAAGCTGATCTGGTGATTTATGCGGGGTCTTTGGTCCCCCAAGCAGTTTTAAAATGGGCAAAGCCGGATACGCCTAAGTTAAACAGCGCATCCATGCACCTTGGCGACATTATCCGGGAAATGGAGACCGCATATCGGGCAGGACGCCGAGTGTTGCGGCTTCATACCGGAGATCCGAGTCTTTACGGCGCAATTTTCGAGCAGATGTCGGAGCTTGCCAAACGGGAGATTCCTTATACGGTGATTCCCGGCGTTACTGCCGCGTTTGCTGCGGCTGCGGCGATGGGACTCGAATATACGCTCCCTGAAATTTCCCAAACCCTGATTTTAACCCGGATGGCAGGCAGAACGCCGGTTCCTGAAAAAGAAGCTTTGGCGCGTTTGGCAAGTCATCAGACATCAATGGCAATTTATCTGAGCATCAGCCTGACCAACGAGTTGGAGGAGATTCTCAGCCAAGCTTATGGAAAAGACGCGCCCTGTGTGGTGGCATTCCGGGTGAGTCAGCCGCAGGAAAAAATTGTATGGACGCAAATCGGCAACTTGACAAAAACCGTTAAAGAACAAGAGATTACACATCAGGCAATCATTATTGTCGGAAAAGTGCTGGACGTGAGTCTCAGCCAGATACGGCATTATTCAAAGCTTTATGATAAAAATTTCAAACACGGATACAGGGGCGGAGAATGAGCGATCTTGAAATTGAGGTTAAATTTTATCTGCCGGATAAAGACGCTGTGAAGGCGCGTATTCTTGATCTGGGCGCGGTGTCTCAAGGACGGCTTTTTGAAAACAATATCTGCTTTGACGATGCGGACAAATGCCTGATGAACGGCGGGTCCCTGCTGAGGCTGCGTCAGGATTCCCGCGCCATTCTGACACTTAAATCTGCACCAAAGGTCAGAGATACGCAATTCAAAGTATTTCGGGAACTGGAAGTTGAGGTCGGCAAGTTTGAAGATATGAAACGCATCTTGGAGGCGTTGGGCTTTTTTCCTCAGCTAGGATATGAAAAATGGCGGGAAACCTTTACGTTCAATAATTGTGATTTATGTCTGGATACAATGCCTTACGGCGATTTTCTGGAAATCGAAGGCGGACGGGATGAGATCAGACAGATTGCCGATGCCCTTGGCTTGAAATGGGAAAAACGGATTGTACGCGGCTATCTGTTTATCTTTGCCAAGCTGAAAGAAAAACTCGCCCTTCCGTTTTCTGATCTGAGTTTTGACAACTTCAACGCTCTTGCCCTTGATTTTTCATCTTACAGCCCCTTGTTTGAAGCGGGCACCTAACCCCCCGGCCCCCTTCCCTGAAAGGGAAGGGGGAGAGACATCATCAGGACTCCCCTCCTCTCCGTTTCGGGGAGGGGTTGGGGGAGGGGTCGGGGAGGGGTGTTTTATTATTCACAAAATTGTAATAACTTATTTTTTATATTACAAAATTGTAATAAGTTTATATGTATATTACAATAATGTAACATAAAAATCAGATTATTTGTCACTCATCAAATTGATATATAATTAAAAAACAATTATTTATATTGATAATTTTACATTATTCCGGGCTTGGCACTTGCTTTGCATATCATAAATCAACACGATTTTTTTATGTGTATGAAAGGAAACTTGTTATGAGAAAGATTGCCATATACGGAAAAGGCGGGATCGGAAAATCCACCACCACACAGAATACAGTAGCAGGTCTTGCCGAAATGGGCAGAAAAGTCATGGTGGTCGGCTGCGATCCCAAAGCAGACTCCACCCGATTGCTTCTGGGCGGATTGGCGCAGAGAACAGTGCTGGATACCTTGCGCGAAGAAGGCGAAGACGTTGATCTGGCGGATGTCAGAAAAATGGGATTTGCCGGGACATTATGCACAGAATCCGGCGGACCCGAACCGGGCGTAGGCTGTGCGGGACGCGGTATCATCACCTCCATCAATCTGCTGGAACAATTGGGAGCGTATGCAGAAAGCGAAAAACTTGACTACGCCTTTTACGATGTTTTGGGCGACGTGGTATGCGGCGGATTTGCCATGCCTATCCGCGAAGGAAAAGCTCAGGAAATCTATATCGTGGTTTCCGGCGAAATGATGGCAATGTATGCGGCAAACAACATCTGCAAAGGTATTGTGAAATTTGCCGAAGCAGGCGGCGTAAGGCTTGGCGGATTAATCTGCAACAGCCGGAAGGTTGACAATGAAAAAGAAATGATAGGAGCTTTTGCAGATGCGCTCGGAACGCAGATGATTCATTTTGTTCCCAGAGACAACATGGTGCAGAGGGCTGAAATAAACAGAAAAACCGTAATCGAATTTGATCCCAAACATTCACAGGCAGATGAATACCGTACCTTGGCTGGCAAGATTGAGAACAACAAAATGTTTATCGTTCCGAAACCGTTGGCAATTGACGAGTTGGAAAAACTTCTGATTGAGCATGGCATTGCGGCGTAAATCACTATAAGGAGAACAAAAATCATGATGATGATTCGATCTATCGTAAGACCTGAAAAAGCGGACGCGGTGCTGGCGGCTCTGATGGAAGCCGGATTTCCGGGCGTTACCAAAACATCGGTGGTCGGTCGCGGCAAACAACGCGGCATCAAAATCGGCGACATTACGTATGATGAAATTCCCAAAACAATGATTCTGACGGTTGTAAAAGATCAGGATAAGGATTTTGTTATTAAAACAGTTATTGATGCTGCAAGAACCGGAGCCAAAGGCGCGTTCGGGGATGGCAAGATTTTTGTCGTGCCGGTGGAAGAAGTCTATACCATCAGCTCCGGGATTAAGGAAAATGCAGCCGGTGAAATTTCAGAGGTAAAGATATGAAAGAAGTCATTGCCATTATCCGCATCAACAAAATGAATGAGACCAAAAAAGCCTTATCTGACGCGGGCATATCTTCCATTACCGCCAGAGACGCGCTGGGCAGAGGCAAAGGGCTGGTGGATATGCACCTTCTCAAAGGCGCGGAACAGGGCTATGAAGAGGCAATTTCACAACTGGGGCAGAGCGGGCGGCTGATTCCCAAACGGTATCTGCTGATTGTGGTGCCGGACAAATTAGTGGATAAAACTGTCAAGACCATTATCCGGGTGAATAAAACCGGCAAATCCGGAGATGGCAAAATATTTGTAGTGCCATGCCATGATGCGATTTGTGTCAGAACCGGCGAATCCGGTGATGACGCCTTAGACGAGGCTTAGGAGAAACCCCATGAGCGTTGAAGATATAACCGAAGAATTAAGTCCCGAAAAAGTCGTGTCGGAACTGATTGCAAAATATCCGACCAAAGTTGCCCGAAAACGCGCCAAACAGATTGTGATCAATAAGGTCGGCGGGGATTGCGAAGTTCCTGAAATTCAATCCAATGTGCGAACCACGCCGGGGCTGATCGGGCAGCGCGGCTGCTGCTATGCGGGATGCAAAGGCGTTGTTCTGGGTCCGACCCGCGACATCGTCAACATCACACACGGTCCTATCGGCTGCGGATTCTACAGTTGGCTGACACGGCGCAATCAGACCGATGCGGATCAATCGCCTGACGGACATAATTTTATGACCTATTGCTTTTCGACCGACATGCAGGATGAGCAGATCATTTTCGGCGGCGAAAAAAAACTGAAACAGGCAATTCAGGAAGCTTATGATTTGTTCAAGCCCAAAGCCATCGGCGTATTTGCCACCTGTCCGGTCGGGTTGATCGGTGATGATGTGCATTCCGTATGCCGTGAAATGAAAGAAAAACTCGGCATCAACATCTTCGGTTTCAGTTGCGAAGGATACAAAGGCGTCAGTCAATCTGCCGGGCATCATATTGCCAATAACGGCGTATTCACGCATGTTGTGGGAACGGATGACACGGTTCGGGAAGGCGAGTTCAAGATCAATCTGTTGGGCGAATACAATATCGGCGGAGATGCGTTTGAACTTGAGCGGATATTTGAAAAATGCGGAATCACGCTGGTTTCAACCTTCAGCGGCAATTCCACCGTCGAAGGTTTTGCCAATGCCCATACCGCAGACTTAAATATTATCATGTGCCATCGTTCTATCAACTATGTAGCAGAAATGATGGAGAAAAAATACGGTCTGCCGTGGATCAAGGTCAATTTTATCAGCGCGGCAGGCACAGCAAAATCATTGCGAAAAATTGCCGCTTATTTCGGAGATCAGAAACTTACAGATCGGGTTGAAGCCGTGATTGCCGAAGAAATGCCTGCGGTGGAAAAAGCCTGTGCGGAAATCGCCCCCGCACTCAGGGCAAAAAAGTTATGCTGTTTGTAGGCGGCTCCAGAGCGCATCATTATCAGGATTTGTTTGAAGAACTCGGCATGATAACGCTTTCAGCAGGATATGAGTTTGCTCACAGAGACGATTATGAAGGCAGAAAAGTTCTGCCCGGACTCAAAGTGGATGCGGACAGCCGAAATATCGAAGAATTGGAAGTTCATCCTGATCCTGAAAAATACAAGCCGCGCAAAAGTCCCGAACAGGTCGAGCAGCTTAAAAAAGATGGCGTGGTGTTCAGCGAATATGAAGGCATGATGCCGGAAATGAAAAGCGGCGCACTGGTGATTGACGATATCAGCCAATACGAGACCGACAAGCTCATTGAAATGTTCAAGCCTGATATTTTCTGCGCGGGCATCAAGGAAAAATACGCGATACAGAAGCATGGTATTCCCATGAAACAACTGCACAGCTACGATTACGGCGGACCTTATGCCGGATTTGCAGGTGCGATCAATTTCTACAAAGACATTGATCGCATGGTCAACTCCAAAATCTGGAGCTACATGAAAGCCCCTTGGCAGAAAAACCCGGAACTCATGGCAACGTATGCGTGGGAATGAAACCTAACCCCCCAGCCCCCTTCCCTGCAAGGGAATGGGGAGATAACTGCCTTTTCCCCCTCGCCTTTCAGGAGAGGGGCAGGGGAGAGGTCTTAGGAGTAAAACATGTTATTAAGACATACACCGAAAGAAATTTCGGAACGCAGTGCATTAACGATAAATCCGGCAAAAACCTGTCAACCCATCGGCGCGATGTATGCGTCATTGGGCATTCACGGCTGTCTTCCTCACAGTCACGGGTCGCAGGGGTGCTACGCCTACCATCGCAGTGCCCTGACCCGACACTTCAAAGAGCCGGTGATGGCAGCCACCAGCGCGTTCACCGAAGGCGCGTCTGTATTCGGAGGACAGGCAAATCTGCTTCAGGCAATTGGATAATATTTTTTCGGTCTATCACCCGGACATAATTGCGGTGCATACGACCTGCTTATCGGAAACTATCGGCGATGATATTCCGCAGATTATCAATAAGGCAAAAGCAGACGGCAAAATTCCGCCGGGCAGATATGTGATTCATGCAAATACGCCGAGTTATGTCGGATCGCATGTAACCGGATTCTCCAACATGACTAAAGCGATGGTGGATTATTTTGCCGAATCCAATGGTCATAAAAATAAGGTGATTAACCTGATTCCCGGATACAGCGAACCTTCGGATATGGAAGAAATCCGGCGCATTGCATCGTTGATGGGCATCAAAACCATCATGTTCCCGGATACATCAGGAGTGCTGAACGGTCCGCTAACCGGCAAATTCAAAATGTATCCCGAAGGCGGGGTAACGATTCCCGAACTTAAACAAGCCGGATCAAGTATGGGAACCGTTGCAATGGGAAGGCTTGCATCAGGACCGGCAGCAAGGGCTTTGGATGCCAAATGCAAGGTTCACTGTGAAATTCTGGATCTGCCGATGGGACTTCACGGAACCGATATGTTTGTGGATATGCTAAGACGCATGGCTGGCGTGAATGTGCCGGATTCTCTGACGCTTGAGCGGGGTCAGATGGTGGATGTGATTTCAGATATGCACCAGTATTTTTACGGCAAAAAAGTAGCCATAGCCGGAGATCCGGATCAACTGCTTGCGCTGGCAAAATTTCTGGTCTCAATTGATATGTATCCGGTGTATATGGTGAGCGGCACTCCGGCAGGCAAGAAATTTGAGGCGTCTCTTCGGGAAGTTGTGAAAGATCTGCCGCACGAAGTGAAAATCAAAATTCCCGGCGATATGTTTCTGCTTCATCAATGGATTAAAAACGAGCCGGTGGACTTGCTCATCGGAAATACTTATCTCAAATATATTGCCAAAGATGAGGATATTCCGTTGCTGCGCTATGGATTTCCGATTTTTGACAGAGTAGGACACAGCTATTTCCCGACAATGGGCTATAAAGGCGGAATCCGTCTTTTGGAAAAAATTACAGATACTCTGTTGGATCGCAAAGATCGGGATGCTACGGATATTAATATGGAATTGGTGATGTAAAAAAGCAGATTCGGATGGGGGTGTTCGGATAAGCATAGCCGGATTGAATAGTAGGATATTTCTATCTTTCCGGCTAACATTACAAACTGCATATTATACAGAATGCTTTAACTATGCCATAATCAGAAACTCAGCCTGATATTCAACCTGAAAGTGCATAGAATGTTTCTGAGACTGACACAGATAAAAAAACCGATTGAAAACGATATTGATTTCTATGAGAGTTTATTTATTATGGTGTATCACCAGCGATGTATAAAACCGCTTTTTTTGGGCTTTCCCGGCTCAAGGCGTTTAACAGGACAGCCTGAGAGAATCGCCTGAGGATTCAGCGTTACAAGGTCTTGAGCAGCCTGTCTGTCCTGCATCACGAACCCCGCGATTTCCACTGCTTTTGAAAGTATCGGTTTGCGGTGTTTATCAGAATGGGCGTCTGTGGCAATGACATGTGCCAGACGATGTTCCAAAAGATAATATGAAAAATTTGCCGCGTCTTCCCCCATATCTCCGGTAATGCTCATCGCGGTGAGCTGCATCAGACAGCCTGCATTGACAAGTTTGTGAACAAGTTCTTTTTGCTCCTGAAAAATAAAATTGCGCTCCGGATGGGCAATTACCGGAAAAATCCCCCGGAGCGTGAGATGAAAAATTTCTTCTTCATAATCATCAGGAAAACCATGATCGGGAAACTCCATCAGAATATATCGCCCGGTATCATTGAGCGTGGTAATTTCCCCCTTGAGAATGCGCTCTGCCATCCGGCTGCACAGACGAACTTCGGAACCCGGACAAATTTCAAGGGGAATATTCATGTCTTCGAGCGTTTCCCGCAATATGGCAACCTGCCTGCGAATTTCACCAATCGGATTGGAATACGCGCTGCTTACAGTATGAGGGGTGGCGGCTACAACGCGTATTCCGTCTCCGATGGCTTGCTTTGCCATCTCAAGACTTTGCTTCAAGGATGACGATCCGTCGTCCAATCCCGGAAGAATATGGCAATGAATATCAATCATCATGCCGCTTCCTTAAACTGCTGCTTTTTCGATTTTCCGCCGGTTCCGTAATAATAATAGTAGTTATGATAGTAATAATAGCTGTCTTTGCCGATATTGACCGCATTCAGCACTGCCCCAAGAATACGCGCATTCGCCGCTTTCAGGCTCATCATGGCGTTATATACCACCTGTTTGGGCGTTTCAGCAGTGCGGATAACTATAATCACGCCGTCAACCAGAGAAGAAACAACTACGGAGTCCGTTACCGCAGTGATCGGCGGCGAGTCAATAATAATCCGATCATAGCTCTTTCTCAGTTCCTGAATGATGGTGTCCATGCGTTTTGATCCCAGAAGTTCCGATGGATTGGGCGGAATCGCGCCGCTGGGAATAACGCTCACATTTTCAATGCCCGTAGGAAGAATCGCTTCTTCCAATTCGCAAGTGCCGACCAGTAAAGCCGATAATCCTTTATTCTCACCGGTTTCAAAAATTTTATGAACTCTGGGACGCCGCATATCGCAGTCAATCACCAGGGTCTTTGAACCGGACTGAGCCATAGCCACAGCAATATTCACCGCGCACAGGGTTTTGCCTTCGGCAGGTCTTGCGCTGGTAACCAAAATCACCTGCGGGCGGACATCTGCTGAAGAAAACATCACCGCAGTCCGGATACCCCGGAAAGATTCGCTGGGCGTGGATTTGGGAGAATGCAGCGTAATCAGTTCCCGAACCGCCCCGTATTTCTGCTCGTTGGCATCATACGCCGGAATAGGTCCGAGATACGGAATGCCCAGATATTGTTTGATTTCATCCGGCAGTTTTACGCTGTTGTCCATATATTCCAGCCCGAATGCCAACCCGATACCCATCGTCAGACCGATAACGACTGCCAGCAGGATATTGCGGGATTTGTTCGGACTGATGGGAGTATTCGGAATTTCCGCCCGATCAATCATCCGGATATTGCCGGTTTTCATTTCCTCGGTCAGCGACGTTTCTTTGAACCGCTTGATCAGCAATTCGTACATGTGCTTGGAACTTTCAGCCTGCCGATACAACACGCCGTATTGAATTGCTTTTTTGTTCATGTTAAGGCTTTCGCCTTTCTGTTCCTCAAAGGATTTCTTCAAAGAGTCTTCTTTGGCAACAGCCATGCGATATTCGTTTCTGAGAGAACTGACGATTCGTTTGCCTTCAGTTGCCTTTCGCTGATGAAGTTCTGCAAGCTCTGACTGAATCGCAATCATCTGAGGATGGTTTGAACCGTATTTTTTGGACAATTCAGACATCTTGTTATACAGATTGACTTCCATCTTCTTGATTTCTTTGATGATGTCATTGCTCAATACTTCAGGAATAGAATCCAGCAAATCCGGCGTTTTTTCCAGAGCTAACGCCTGCTGATACCGGGTTTCGGTCTCTACGCGTTTTGATTCAAATTCAACGACCTGATTATTGAGTTTTGCAAGCTTTTCTGCGGTGATTTTTTCAGCATCGTTTGAAAAACCCGTAATAATTCCCTGCTCCTGTTTGTATTGCAGAAGAGCGTTTTCCGCAGTCTCAACTTTTTTCCGCTCGTCCTCAATGCGCTCAGTAAGCCATCTGACAGCATCTTTGGCTGCTGCAAGCTTGGTTTCCATGTTCTGATCAATATAAACTTTGACCACTTCGTTTGCCATACGGGCTGCCAATGCCGGATTCTTAGCTTCCGCAGTTACATCCACCAACCGGCTGTTTCGGATCGGGCTGACTTTGATCCGAGTGATAAACGCAGACACCAGCGGCGAATCCTGAGATGGATCATCAGATTTAGGAACCGTATTTCCCTTATTTTTCTCAGAACTCAGCAGCGAGTCCATCTGTTCTTTCCACGATTGGCGTTTTTCTCTGAACCATTCGCGGAGATTGGAAAACATATTGTCGTCGGTTTCCGGCATAAACTCAGGGTTTTTATCCAGATTCAGACGCCGTATGACTTCTCTGGCAACGGTACGGCTTTCAATAATATTATACTGAGTCTGATAATAATCGGTTCCGGTGGAATCTACAGCCATAACTTCCTGAATCGAAACCAGATTCGGATTTTCTTTTTCAATCACGATTCGGGCTTTTGCCTGATAAACCGGCACGGCTGTAAAGCTGTAAATCGCTACCATGATGACTATCAGCATAAATGCCGCGATAACCACCCATCGTCGTTTTGACAACACACGAATGTATTGTCTGACATCAATTTCCTGTTCTTTTGTCGTTTCCATATCAGAAAAAGCTTTCCGGGACCACAATCACATCGCCGGGCAGAATGCGGACATCCTGCGCTTTTTTTCCGCCGTCTGTAATTGCATCCACATTTATTTCAATGATTTTTTCCACACCGTTTTCCACCCGGACAATCCGGGTGCGGTTGCGAGCGGCAATTTGGGTAAAGCCTCCTGCCTTGCTGATCGCTTCTACCAGAGTTACTTCCTTTTCCAGATAAGGATAAGCCCCGGGCTGTTTCACTTCACCGATAAGATAAAAATTCTCTGACCTGGGGACATAAATCAGGTCTTTATCCGCAAGCAGAAGATTGGAAACCTGATCCCCGCCTTTAAGAAGGCTGTTGAGATCAATACGAATGACGATTTTTTCCTCTTTATCCGTTCCGAGATGCTCTGTCCGAATCACCATGCCCTGCTTGCCGCCCTGCGTGAAATCAACGCCTCCGGCTTTGGATATGGCATCCAATATCCGCTCTTTTGCCTGAACCGGATACGTTCCGGGCGATCTGACCGCGCCTAAAACCATAAACTGCTTGCTTTTATAATCTTTGACTGAGACAGAAACATGGGCGTTCAGCACATACTGTCCCTGTGCAAGTTTGGTGGAAATCAGTCTTTCGATTTCCGAAGTCGTCAGCCCTTCCACTTTTATCCGTCCGATTAATGGAAAGGAAATATGTCCGTCGGATCCGACCCGAATCCCTTCCCGCGACAGATCCGGCTCTTCATAAACCTTGACATCCAGAATGTCATAGCCGCCGATGCTGAAATCACGGGTTCTGGAATTGTTGGCATTGGGATTGAGCGATAAATACTGGCTCACCGTATAGTTGGGCGTCTCCCGGATCACTTTGATTAATCCCGGATCTTCACCGCCCTTTGCTTTTCTGATTTCGGCAATCCGCCTCATCTCTTTCTCGCCCAGGCTGTCAGATTTTCCGGCAGCCACCTTTGTTTCTCTTGCAACTTCGCCGTCTGTCGCGCACGCGGCGAACAGAAAAACTCCCAAAAGAATGATACTTGTCAACGATTTCATTACTTTATCTCCTTGCTGAATGAATTTGAAAACGCTTTTCAAGTTTAATTTTTTAACCAAAGAAAAGCAAGTCATTATCTGTATCATCCTCATTGTTTTCATTCTTTTTCTCCACGTCTAAAATACGGCGTTCACATTCAGCGTAAAAATGTTGTTATCGTAATTATAGGATTCATAAGCCGATTCGTTGGCGTTCCTCTGCTGATATTTGTATTCCAGCCCGGCTCTGAGCCATTGTTTAATCCGCCATTCAATCCCGGTTTTGAATGTATAAGTTCTGAAAGATTTCTGAGGCATCCCCGGAGTCTGCTCATCATAATCATTTGTTCCGAAATCACCGCCGACATTAAGCGTCAGGCGATCAGCCCAAATATTATGCCTCAGTTCCACGCCAAACAGCGTATCTATATAAGATGCCGAATCTTCATCAGGCGAGCCTTTATATCCCCGCTGAAAATTGAAGACAAACAGCGTTTTATCAACAGGCTGATACTCTAATTTTGTTTCGGCAATCCATGAACTTCCGTTTTTATATCCCAGCCCGTTTTT
>DYRC01000030.1:2091-4659 GCA_020718925.1 Desulfonema limicola | reverse complement strand
CTAATTTTGTTTCGGCAATCCATGAACTTCCGTTTTTATATCCCAGCCCGTTTTTATCAGACTCGTTCTCAAAATTCTTCTGACCATATCCTATCTTCGCCTCTCCGCGTATTTTTCCGCCGGGCTTGAACCTCAATCCTATAAAGTAATCGCTGAGTCGGTAATCCTGAGAACTTGTCTTACTCCATCCGCCGATTCCCTCATTCTGCTTGTCATAAGCCGCTTTTGTCTGCCGATATTGAAGAAATGCGGCTGTCTTTTCGCCCGGAAAATTATAGAGCAGGGACGCGCCGTAGCGATGCTCAATTCTGTCCTGCCATTGATCCGTTTCCTGAGCAAATCGCTGCATGACATTTTCATAACTTCCTTCAACGCCATATCGCTTTGCAAAATCATATCCCAAAACCAATTTCGCCTGATTGTTCCACCTGCTGGTTTTGACGCCCATATTGTATTGATTCTCCGAACCAGACGGGTCTTCCGTATTCAGATACTCTTCTTCCCCTTTGAGATAAACCCCGCGGGGAGTTTTAATCCCGAAAGAAAGATAGGGACTATGCGCCTGATAGTTATTCCCGGCGTTTTGGCTGTATAAAACAACATCCGCTTTATACCCCGCCTTAAAATAGTTATCCCCGTCTTTGGATTTGCTTATCTGAATAGCAGGCTTGATTTTATGGATATAATCGCTCTGCTTATTCACATTTGACGAATAAATATTGGAGTTGTACTGTCCCTCGTATCCGATGCTGGGTTCTACTTTCAGATTGCCCAGACGGATTTCGGCAAAACCGGAAATCGGCACAGATACCAGAAAAAGCCATAATAAGGTGTTTGAAATTTTTTTTGTGATATGTGATCTTTTGTTCAGCATAATCTTACCTCTGAGTTATCTCCCTGATTTTCCCCTCCTTTTTTAGAGGAGGGGAAGGTGTTCATTATTGTCCGTAAGGTGTAACTGTCGGAACTTTTTTAGCATCCTGCAATGGCGGCGGCTGTTGTGCGAGACTCGGTTCCGGCGCAGACATTCCCGCCGAGCCTGTTCCGGTTGAACCACCCGTTGTAGGAGTCGGGACGGATGCCTGTCCCTCTTCTATCGGAGTCGTTGTTTCAGTCGGAATGTCGGTTGTTGACGCCTGATCTGCCGCTGGCTTTACCGGAGTTGTTGTCGGCGCTACCACTTCCGATTTAGGCTGAAGAGGAAGTGATTTCAATTCTTTATTCACTTCTTCCTTGATGACGTTCAGTTCCTGAGCCGATTCAATAACATTTGCCGAAGACTTTTCAAATTTTTCAATAACAGCTTCGGCTCGAAGCAGCTTATCGCTCACATTACCTGCAATTTCCTTTGTTTTTACAAGATTCTGACCAAGCTTCTCCGTGTCAGCATGATTGCCTTTAAGCCCGCTTTCAATTAATTTAGCGGCTACATCCGTTACTGCCGCATTTGCTTCTATTGCAGAAGCCATAATTTCTAAGGATTTCAATGAAACTTCAATCATATTCGGATCATTTGACAACATTGCTTTGACAATCAGAGCTTCAACCTTTTTTTCTGTAGCTTTTGCCAAATCTACGGCGACTTCAAGGTCTCTCATCGTTGTCCGTTCAAGTTCCTGCGTAAACTTGCTGTCATACATGGCAGCAGTAAGGGCATCAGCAAACTGTGCCGAACCCTCCACCAGATCTCTGCCCACTTCCTGAGTTTGTGCCGCAGATTTGATCAGAATATCTGAAAACTGCTTATTGTCAGGCTGATTCTGAAGCTTTTGCAATATTTCTTTTTGCTTTTGCTGAAGCTGCTTAACGCTCTTCAAAGCCTCATCTGCCTTCTGAACTGCTTCCTGAGATTTTTTCAGCGCGTCGGTTGCTCTTGCCTTGACCAAACCATCAGGATGATTTTCCAAAGACGTATTTTCCTTAACTAGAGATTCGCAGATTTTTTTGACAACTTCCGCATATAAAACATTCGCATCGGGAGAAGAAGTCTTTTTTGCCTGCTCATATTTCTGAAAAGCGTTGAATGTAGTCAATGTCGCCTGATAATTCGGATTTTTTGCAGCCTGTTCAGGCGTTACTTCAGGAACATGTCCTTCCGTGATATTTCCTTTATTATCACTCTTTCCCTCAATGATGTTGAGGTGGGAATAATTGCCGTCACTTCCGAAATCTACGATTGTACCACGCAGAGCAGCGACCGCTGTCGGAGAAACCATGTGTGTTCCGACGTGTTTCCCTTCTCCGCTTTTATAGGTTGTTTTTCCGACAAACACCCGGATTTCTCTCTTTCCAATCTCCCCATCAGCAAAAACATCTCTTTGCAGAGGCTGCGTTACCCGGACATTGGAATTTGAGGAAATATCCAATGCAGAGCCGTCATGGAATTTAAGTTGAAGGCTGCTCTTATCTGTGGTAACGATTTTGTCACCATGATGGACTGCCGATCCTTTTTCAGGATTTTTGCGCCATAGCCCCCGGCTTTCGACAATAACCTCGCCTTTCAAAGACTCCACCACAGCAATTCCTTCCTGCTGGGCATAGACCGGAATGGCGGCTATCCATGCCATG
>DYRC01000030.1:0-1991 GCA_020718925.1 Desulfonema limicola | reverse complement strand
CACAGCAATTCCTTCCTGCTGGGCATAGACCGGAATGGCGGCTATCCATGCCATGACCATCGCAAAAATCACTCCTGCCAATTTTTTTGTGCTGAAACATCGGTTCATAATTTCCTCCTTTGTTGGTTGTGATTATTTCAAAAATAATCAAATAAATCAATAGTATGAATCTTGTATATCAGGGTAGGGAAATCCTGCTCACGGACGGTAGGAAACGCCTACCTGAGATGATATTATCTGAGTATGAGCAGCAGGCAGAACCGCAGTCTTTTTTGCTGTCCACTGCAATATCCGGCTCTTCAACTCCTTGTTTTCCGGCGGAATGCAGTTTTCCACCACCGCGTCATTCGGATAATATTCCCATATTCTTGATACAGCCCATTCCCATTGCTTGGGATTGATGTACAATGCCTTTTGAAATAACTGTTGAAATTTCCCGATATGCTCTTGCTGTGCAAAAACCTTTGATCGCCATACCCAATATCCGGCAGCATTGCTCAGAATAAACGCATCATTCGGGGCATTATGCACTGCCATGTCAAAACAGCGATCCGCCATCGGCAGCCATCGGGTGATGTACTCATACGCATCATAGCGTCTGAGCGAATAGGTTTTTCCGAGATCGTGCCAATAATATCCGTTGGCAGCATTCAATTTCACGGCTTCTTCAAGATTTGCAATGGCGTTTTCATTAAATTCTTTGCCAAGTGTCTGATCTCCGTTCTGATTTTTCATATAATAATTTGCCAATTTGAAACGATATTCAGGGTTATCCGGATTAATCGAAACCGCCTTCTGAATATCGGTTACATAAGGATTCCAGTTTAAATTCAAGGTCGAATTCCATTCGGTCGGACAGGGAATTTCTGCAAAAAAGTGTCTGAGAATAAAGAACGCGCTGCCTGAAAACACGATGATCACCATACAGCCTGCTGCAAATTGCCGCAGAGGCGTCAGTTCGATACTTTGGGTTCTGTAAAAAAAAGATTCTCCCAAACCATGCCCCTGACGATGAAGCGCGGCATAGCCCAGTGCAAGTATCGCAGCAAGTGTCAGCGGATTTGCCGGGATGTGCATACTGAAATCGGATAAACTATGGAAAGCTATGGATAAAAATCCGGTCAATACGCCCGCGCCGATTCCCAAAGCGTGAAGATTGCGCCGCTGCCGCCACAGCCGGATCATCTTGAACATATAAATAAAAAACGCCGCAAAAAGCAGACTCAGCCCAATCACGCCTGTTTCAGCCCCGGCTTCCAGCCAGTCATTGTGGAGATAGCCGCTGGCTTCGTATTCTTCTTTCACATCATATCGGGGGTAAACATGCCGGAAATTGCCCCAGCCCACGCCGAGCATCGGATAGGATTTAAGAACAGGCATTGCGTTCAGACTGCTGTTAAGCCTGCCTTCCGCGCCTTTATCAATGGCTTTGAACTTATTAATTGTCGGTTTTATTCCCAACTGAAGCCCGTAAATAAAAACTATCAGACACAGACTCAGAGAGATTGCACCGTATTTCCGATATTCTTTTTTGCTCAGAAACAGCAATGCCATGAAAAACATCCCGGCAGCCATCGAAAGAATCCCGCCTCTGGATGCAGACAGCAGCAGTGCCGCTCCGATAACCACAGAAATGAAAAAAAACAACATTTTCTGAGGATGCGTTGATTCCGGGGAAAGAACAGCGATGACTTTCTGAATAAATGCTCTTGTCCCGCCAAGCCCCGGAAGCAGGCGTTTTTCACGTTTTTTCTGAGCAATCATAAATCCGATGGTCAGCGGCAGAATCATCTCTAAATAAAAGGCAAAATGATTTGATCCGATAAACGTGCCGCTGGCGAATTTCGCGCCTCCGACCCGGCTTTTCCACCACCAGATCATCGGATTTGTACTGAATGTCTGGGCAATCGCATACATGGCTTCAAAAAAACCGGTAAAAATCAGAACATAGACCAGAATATTTATCTGCCGTTTTGATTTGAGCGTATTCA
>DYRC01000270.1 GCA_020718925.1 Desulfonema limicola | reverse complement strand
TTACCCTTGCAGCAGGGCAATCACAGGGGATTGCCCCTACAAAATATCAAAAAAAATTGCGGACAGGTACTTATTTATGATTAAACAAAAAATTATGAAAGCCCTGAAAGAACTTAAAGAGTTACTTTTTAAAAATTTCCCGGATTATATTGACAAAGTGATTCTATATGGTTCACAAGTTAGCGGAACAGCAAAAGATTATTCAGATTATGATATTCTTGTTATTCTGAAAAAAGCTTATGATTGGAAACTGAAAAATGAAATTTATGACAAGAGTTGGGAAGTTGATTTCAAATATGATATTCTGACGGATATTCGGTTGATTTTAAATTCTGAATTAGAAACAGTAAAGGGAAAACAGCCCTTTATCACAAATGCTATTGAAAAAGGTATTGTTTTATGACGCTGTCAGATGAAGATCGTAAATCATTGATCCGGAATTACTTAGACAAAAGTCAGGAAAGCATTGCTCAAGTGAAGTTTCTGATTGAAAATAATCAGTTATCTTTAGCTGTGAATAGGATTTATTACGGCATTTATTATATTCTCTCAGCAGCGGCAATAAAAAATCAGTTCAAAACGTCCAAACATGAGCAACTGATTGGCTGGTTTAATAAGATTTATATAAAGGGAAATATCATTGATAAAAAATACAGCAGATTGATACGAAAATTCTATGAAAACAGAGTGGAAGGAGATTATAATGTGTTTTCAGAATTTTCTGAAGAAGAAGTGAATCAGTCGTTTGAGGAAATGAAAGACGTCATTTCTGAAATTCAAAAAATGATTGTTTTATAAAACTGATAATTTGTAAAAAATATAACTGTTTAAAGGGGAAACAAGCCTTGAATCTGACAGTGATTGAAAAGATTGATCCTGAAATTGCAAAAGCCATTGCGGATGAATATCAGCGGCAGGAAAATACGCTGGAAATGATAGCGTCTGAAAATATTGCCAGCCGTGCGGTGATGGCTGCCCAAGGAAGCGTTTTAACCAATAAATATGCCGAAGGCTATCCTGACAAGCGATATTACGGCGGATGCGAATATGTGGATGTTGCTGAAAAGCTGGCTGTGGCAAGAGCCAAAGAATTGTTCGGCGCGGAATATGTCAATGTGCAGCCGCATTCGGGTTCTCAGGCAAATATGGCAGCTTATTTCGCGCTCCTCAAGCCCGGAGATACGATCATAGGCATGAATCTTGCTCACGGCGGACATCTGACCCATGGAAGTCCGGTAAGTTTTTCAGGGCGGCTTTTCAATTTTATCCATTACGGCGTAAAGCCTGAAACCGGAAGAATTGACTATGACATGCTTGCCGCGCTTGCCAAAAAAAGCAAGCCGAAAATGATAGTCGCCGGAGCAAGTGCGTATCCGCGCATCCTTGAGTTTCAAACATTTTCGGAAATCGCCAAGTCGGTCGGCGCGTATCTGATGGTGGATATGGCGCATATTGCCGGGCTGGTTGCCGCAGGTCTCCATCCGTCTCCGATTCCGGTCTCGGACGTGGTTACATCCACCACGCATAAAACGCTCAGAGGTCCCAGAGGCGGGCTGATTTTGGCAAAAGCCGAACACGGCAAGAAAATTTCCGGCGAAATTTTTCCCGGCATTCAGGGCGGACCCTTGATGCACGTCATTGCCGGAAAAGCAGTGGCATTCAAAGAAGCCTTATCCCGGACTTTCAAAATTTATCAGGCGAAGATTATCGAAAATGCAAAAACACTGGCGGACGCGTTGATGGCAAAAGACGTTCAGCTTGTATCCGGCGGTACGGACAATCATCTGATGCTTGCAGATTTGAGAAATCTGGACATCAGCGGAAAAGACGCTGAAAAAGCCTTGGAACGGGCGGGGATTACCGTGAATAAAAATTCCATTCCCGGCGAGACCCGAAGCCCTGCGGTTACCAGCGGCATCCGTATCGGAACTCCGGCGCTGACCACGCGCGGCATGGGAAAAAAGGAAATGGAAATCATTGCCGGATTTATTACAGATGTGTTGAAAAATCCCGAAGATGAAATGCTGAGCTGGCGAATCCGCACAGGCGTTCAGGAACTTTGCAGCGCGTTTCCGCTCTATCCGCTATGAATATGCCAGAACGCGGCGAGCGACCTTCATGGAAGGCTTATTTCATGGACATTACTCAGATTGTGGCAGAGCGTTCAACCTGTCTGCGGCGTACTGTCGGCGCCCTGATTGTCAAAGATAAACGGATTCTGTCCACAGGCTATAACGGTGCGCCCTGCGGCATCAGGCATTGCAGCGAAGTCGGATGCCTGAGAGAAAAGCTTAATGTGCCTTCCGGGGAGCGGCATGAGTTATGCCGGGGAATTCATGCAGAACAAAACGCTATTATTCAGGCTGCGTATCACGGAGTTTCTATCAAAGGCGCGACATTATTCTGTACGCATCAGCCGTGTCTGATATGTGCCAAGATGTTGATTAACGCCGGGATTCAAAAGATTTACTATAAAGAAGGATACGCAGACCCGTTGTCTTGTGAAATGTTTCAGGAAGCCGGAGTTGAAGTTATCAGGTTTGAGAGCAAGGAGAGCGCGCCATGAAATGTCCGTTTTGCGGAGAACTCGAAAATAAGGTTGTAGATTCAAGGCTTAAAAAAGATAAAACCGGCATTCGCAGGCGAAGAAAGTGCGATGCTTGCGGGGGGCGTTTTACGACGTATGAATATGTCGAAGATATTCCGGTCGTTATTGTCAAAAAAGACGGACGCCGCGAAGACTTCAGCCGGGATAAAGTGCGGCAGGGCATTCAACGCGCTTGTGAAAAGCGCAATATCAGCATGAATGTCATTGAAGATTATCTGGACGAATTGGAACGCTGGCTCAGAGAAAACAGCGAAAAGGAAATTTCATCCGGCATTATCGGCGAAAAGGTAATGACAAAGCTTCATGAATTGGATGATGTGGCGTATGTGCGTTTTGCATCAGTGTATCGGGAATTTAAAGATGTCAATGATTTTATTGCCGAACTCAGAACGCTTCTCAACAAAGAATGCGCGTAATTTGTAAAGGTCTGAAGATTATCATAACTGAAAAAACAAATACGACTTCTGCGATCAAACGTATCCGCAGGCATATCCGTGGGCAGACGCATACTTTTTTTGCGGCAACCGCGCCGGGATTTGAGTCGCTCTGTCTTGATGAGCTTTCGGCATTGCCGCTTTCAATTAAAGAAGCAAAAATAACCGATGGCGGCGTTGAGTTTAGCGGGCGCGTGTGGGATGCGTATCTGACAAATCTGCATCTTCGGACAGCCAACCGGATTCTGATGCGTATCGGAGAAATAACCGCCAGTAATTTTCACCGGCTTAAAAAAAAGCTTGCGGAACTTCCGTGGGAGATTTATCTGCCGACAGATGGTATTCCTGATGTGAATGTCAGCGTCAGAAAATCCCGGCTCTGGCATAGTGATGCGATTGCGGATATTGTCAGAAAAAGCATCCGAAACAGGCTTGGCATTTCCGACTCCCCGTTGTCGTCTCAGCAGATTTTTGTGCGGGGAATCAACGATCATTTCCTGTTTTCCATAGACACGAGCGGTGAGCTTCTGCATAAGCGCGGTCTGAAAACCAAAGTCGGCAAAGCCCCTATCCGAGAAACAACAGCAGCAGCAATCTTGAAACAGGCGCAATATCATCCCGAAGATCCGTTGATTGATCCGTTGAGCGGCAGCGGAACATTTTCTTTGGAAGCCGCGATGATAGCGGCAAATATTCCCGCAGGCTGGTTCAGAGAATTTGCGTTCACGCACCACCCATCGTTTGAATCCGGGCGTTGGAAACATATCCGCCGTGAGGCTGAAAAGCAGATAGCGCTTCCGAATGCCGGACAGATATTTGCCTCAGATAAAGACCCGAAAGCCTGCGCCGAACTTGAAAAAACAGTGGAACAGCATGGTTTATCTCAGCTTATCCGGGTGGACTGCAAAGATTTTTTTGATATTCTGCCGACTCAAATCAGACCGGGGTTGATAATCATTAATCCGCCTTACGGACGGCGGATCGGAACTCAGGCAGACAGCGAAAATTTTTTTCAGGCGATGGGGAAGCATTTGCAGAAGGCGTATCCGGGCTGGAAAGCGGCTATTGTTGTGCCGCATAAAGATTTGCTTAAATATTTTCATTTTAAAACAAGAATTTATCAGTTTTTTCACGGCGGTATGAAATTGTTTCTGATGATCGGAAAAATTGCGCCGGAAGGTTCAATTTTACATTGACTTGCGATGTATCCTATGATAGAGAGCCTGAATCGTGAAGAGAGAAACCGTCCGCTATTTAAGAGATATTGCATATTACAGCAGTATCGGATTTTCAGTTGCGCTTTCCATTTTTATCGGACTGGGCATCGGTGTGTATCTGGATGGAAAATTTGATACCGGACCTTGGTGTACACTGATTTTTATCGGGCTGGGCATTGCCGCAGGGTATAGAAATATCGGGCTTGCCATTAAAAAAAGCAGAAATTTCTGAGATGATGACGATTCAACAACGGCTTTTAAAATTTATTACGATTGCAAACTGGATTATTTTGTTTGCAGCAGCTATCATTGCGATGTTTGCGTCTTCTGCTGATTTTGCACGGGGGGTTATTTTTGGCGGGCTGATTGTAACCGTCAATTTTCATCTTCTGTATCGCACCCTGCAAAAAGCCTTCAGACCGCAGCAGTTGGTATCGCATAACGTGGTTTTGGCAAAGTATTATGTCCGCTTTATTGTAAGCGGAGTGATTATATTGGTTCTGATTGCAAAGCACTATGTGAATCCCATAGGGCTGTTTATCGGTCTTTCTGTGGTGGTGGTCAGCATCACCTTAGCGACCCTGATTGAACTTAAAAACCTTTTTTTCAAGGAGGCAGTTTAAGTGGAACATCCGTATCTGTTTTTTGTAAAACTTTTTGAGATGGTGGGCTTAGGACATTTTGCCCACGAATATCCCCATGTTATTTATTCATGGGTGGTGATGGCGCTGCTGATTGGTTTCGGATCTCTTGCGGCAAAAAATCCGGGCATTATTCCTACAAAAGCCCAGAATTTTTTTGAAATCCTTATTTCGGGAATGGAAAATTTCATGATAGATATTACCGGTGAAGAAGGGCGTTGGCTCTTTCCGATCATCGGCACTATCTTTTTGTATATTTTTTCCTGCAACCTGATTGGGCTGGTTCCGGGATTTTTCCCCCCGACCGCAAGTCTGAACACAACGTTAAGCTGTGCGCTGACGGTGGTTGTTTTAACGCACCTGATCGGCATCAAATATCACGGCGCCAAGTATATCAAGCATTTTATGGGTCCCGTATGGTGGATGGTTCCGATTATTTTCCCCATAGAAGTGATCGGACATGTTGCGCGTATCCTGTCGCTGTCTTTCCGTCTTTTCGGAAATATGATGGGACATGAATTGGTGCTGGGAATTCTCTTTGCGCTGGCAGGCTTGTTCTTTGCGCCTCTGCCGATTATGGCATTGGGCATCTTTGTAGCACTGGTGCAGGCATTTGTATTTTTCCTGCTTTCAATCATGTATTTCACCGGCTCAATGGAACATGCTCATTAATAAAATGAATTACGCAGATGAAGATAGGCAGATTTCATCTGCGTAATTAAAAATGATTTATGGAAAAAT
>DYRC01000029.1:18866-21821 GCA_020718925.1 Desulfonema limicola | reverse complement strand
ATGCAGATGCGATGTTTGCCGGATGACAGAATGGGAATATCTTCCACAATATTAAGCGTTATCATGGTTTCCTGCCCCAAAGCCTCTATGAGTTGGCGATAAATCAGAGCTTTGAGAGATTCATCATTGCTTTTCAACGCAACAAAGACATTCACTTTACTTAATTCTTCCTGAATAACCTGAAATTTCTTAACAGAATCAAGAGGATAAAAAATTTCTGCCAAATCATCCGGGAAAACAATTTTCTTATTCGGCAGCCTCAACACATCGCTTTGTCTGCCAATCACTTTTTTCAACAGAGGATAAGGACGACCGCAGTTGCAGGGCGTGGGGCTGATAATTCCCATATCTCCCAAATCATAGCGGATCAACGGCATAACCCGGTTATTCAAATCCGTTATCAGAAATTTTCCCGGCTCTCCGGGAGTAACAGGGCTTCCATCTTCTTTGACACATTCGATATAGATATTTTCCGCTGCCAAATGAAGCCCGTCATGTTCGGAACATTCGGAAGCGATAAGTCCGACTTCGGAAGACGCATAGCGATTGAATATCTTACAGTCCAGAACGTCTTCTATGAGCCGGCGTTGTTCTGAATAAAGCGTTTCCGCCGTAGTCGCAACGCCCATAAGTTTCGGCAATTCTATATTTTCCTGCCTGAGCAAAAGACACAATTGATAAAACGCATTGGTATATCCTTCAATCAGTTTCGGACGAAACAGCCGCACGGCACACGCAAATTTCAAAAGCTTTTTTTTGTCCAAACCATGCACGTTAAAAAAAGCTTCCTGACATCCCAACGTTTTATAAAGATTTATCAGCTTTGATTTCCATGAAGATTTGCTGCTGCTTAACCGCCCCCATAACCACATCCACGGATCGCCTATTTCCCAGCCCATCCATGAATTTGCTCTCCATGTTGACGCATGAACCGCAGCTCTTGCCTTGAGGTATCTTCTGACTTTTGTAGGCTGACCTGTTGAGCCACCGGAATGCTCTGTAACATACTCTTTCTGGCTCATTTTCGGATCAACCAGATCATCAAATCTTTCCTGAATAATCGGCTTGGTAAGAACAGGAAAAAAAGACAGCGCGGTCTTATCTTTTATATCGTCTGCTCTGATGCCTGCTTTTTCCATAATATCCTGATAATAAGGAATATTAATACAGGCATACCGCAGCGTTTCAGTCAATTTCTGCTCCTGTAATGCCGTGAGCTTATCCTCTGACCATCTGTCATGCTGCATCAGTTGTTCATATTCCTGAAATACAGGGATATTCCAATATTTATACAGCAATGGAACAAAAAACTTTTGTGCGGCTGTTCTCCTGAAAGAGTTCATACTCATTTTCTCCGATTAGCACCCTATGATATATCTGCTTGATTTGCCAAATATTTTTTGTATTATTGCGATAACAGAGCCGGAAATAGCGATAACTACCGTGCAAAACAATATCAGAAGAATGATTGAGGCATTGGAAAAAATAACATCCCCCAATTTACCGGATAATAAATATCTCAACACCTGAATCACATAAGAATGAATAAAATAAAGCCCGAAACTGATGGATGCCAGATATTTCCCTTTATCTTTTATGATATTTTCATATTTGTAAAGCAAAGATATCATCAGTACACATAAAATCAGTTGTCTCGGAAGATTAGCATAATTGCTATCCCAATCAAAATCAAAATAAAAATCCGATATTGTCAACAAAAATGTTATGAAATATACCAGTAATATCCATAAGAAATATTTATCCGATATCTCCAATACTCTGGTTTTATATCTGCTGCAAAACATTCCGAAAACATAAACCGGGAAAAAAAGAATGAATTTTATCAAAACATCATCACTTCTTGGGAAAAATATTGAAATTATAATAAAAAGAGGTATGAAATAATAGAAATATCTGCTTTGATCCAGTCTGATCAGTAATGGCGATATAAAATAATATAATGTAATCATGGGAATAAACCAAAATGCCGTAATATGATCTCCGGTTATATAAAATGATAAAATCTGCATAACTATCGGATGGTTATAAAAATCATCCGCAAGATCAGAACGGTGGGTAATAACCGTAAAATAAACAATTGCCGGAATAGAAACAATGATATAAGGCAGGATAATATTTTTTGCTTTACTGCTCAGATAATTCTTTATTCGGTACTTATGAGACAGATGTTGAAACAGGAAACCGCCGATAAACATAAACAGCACGGTTCCGTTTTTGATGAAAAAGCTCAAAATATGATGCGTCAACGTTTTATTATGCCAATTGAACGCATCCATGCAGTGTCCGCTCAGAATAAACAGAATGGCAATTCCTCTGAAATTATTGATATAATTTAAAAACATAAGCTAAACCTTATTTTGAGAAAAAACGCCTCTTAACATGATTAAGAAAACTCTTTGCCATCTGAAAAAGATTCACCATACCCGGCATCGGATCTGTCCTGTGCCAAAATGCAAAGGCGTCTGTCCGCAATAGATCTTTAAACCATTCCGAAATCGTGATATTCACCTTTTTATTCACAATGTTGGATAAATCCAATTCCTCACGCATCCAGTAATATTCTTTTTCGTTTTCCACCACTAAGGTATCTTTGTCCAGCAAATCAGAAATGTATAAATATGCAAGATTAGTGCCGGTGCATGAAAACACAGAATTATAGCCGGGCATTCTCAGATTTGCCTCAATAAATACCCATTGTCCATCCCGCATATCCTTTTTAAATTCAACAGAAATAAGACCTGTAATTCCTGATTTCCGGGCTAACACTCCGCATAAATCAGATAACTCTTTATGGCGCAGCGTATGAGCAAAACAGGCAATCCCCCGTCCCACCGGATATTGACGCAGTTTTCTGATTTCAATGCTGCCCCGCATATTTCCCTGTTTTCCGATAAGTGCCGTACACTGATAGACCTGATCATCGTCTCCGGGAAT
>DYRC01000029.1:13616-18766 GCA_020718925.1 Desulfonema limicola | reverse complement strand
TCATCCAAGGAACTGACCAACTCCCATGAGTTCCGATAATACAGGATATGAGGAGGCAGACTATCCGCATACCGCGCCAGAAGATGCACTTCTTCATCCCGCGTGGTAAAGACAATCACCTTTTCCCGGTCTTCTGCCCATTGAATCAATGTCCTGATAAATTCATCTTCACGGTATTTCGGATTAGCCCAGTGCAATACCGTACACAGGCGGGTGAACCGTCCTTTTTCTGTTTCAGGATCAAGAACAACGCCGAATATCCGAATACCGCCGCATTTTCTGAGCGATCTCAGGATTCCGATACCGACAGGTCCGAGTCCTAGCACCAACACATCGGCGGAAATATCTTGCTGCACCATAAACCTCCAGATTTAATTGAGAATTGAGAAGTGAGAAATCACTTAACACTTCTCACTTAACACTTAACACTTCTCACTTAACACAGCAGCCCCTGATATACGCTGTCATACCGACTGACCATCTTTTCAATCGAATAAGATTCCCCTATTATTTTAGCCGCATATCCAAATTTTTTCCGCTGCTGCTCATCATGATAGATGGTTAAAATATGGTTTTTTGCAGTTTCAAAGTCGTTTACATCAAACAACAACCCGGAATAATTATGCGTTACAAGCTTACTATTGCCGCCCACATCGCTGACCACGACCGGAAGTCCTGATGACATCGCTTCAAGGACTGCAAGAGACGTGGCTTCGGAAAAAGAGGTCATTAAAAACATATCCCATGTTTTCAGCAATTCCGGTATATCCCGCCTTAATCCGAGGAAAAAGACCTTATCCTGAACCCCAAGTGATTGGGCATACGCCTCCAGCGACTTCTGATGGGGCCAGGGGCGGGCAGCCACCATCAGCTTGATATTCGGAATCTGCGATTGCAGCGCGTGAACAAGCTTTATCTGCATTTCAATATTTTTTTCAGGATACAGATGTCCGATAGTCCCCATCACAAAATCATCCGGCTCAACGCCTAGGCTCTTCCGCTTTTCTGCTATATCAAAATCATCAGGAATATCGCTGATGTCCACGCCGTTCATAATGGTTTGAACTTTACTCATGTCAATCAGCCTGAATCTGCGAAGCTGTGCTGCAATTTCATCATTTACGATAATCATTTTTGACGCTAACCGGGACAAAAAAATATACATCAGCATTTTTTGCAGCTTATCTTTGCCGGTGAGAAATGTATGAATACTGACGCATCGGACAATTTTTTGGAATAATGTTCCGCATGTTGAAAAATACCAAGGCGTTACATTGTGCGGATGAATCAGATCAAATTCCCGGTCTTTGACTAAAGCATTCATTCTCTGCATGACTTCAAGATTACTTAACTTTTCCTCAGTCCAGTTGAGAAAATGAGTTATGTAGCCTTTCTTACGCAGTTCTGCCCCTAAAATTCCGACATTATGCAGGGCGCAGACCTCGACTTCCCAGCCGTAGCGCGGCAGATGAATCATCAAATCTCTGACCACCACTTCCGCACCTGCCACATCAAAATATTCAATTACCTGCAAAATTCTTTTTTTTCTTGCCATGCTTACCTCAGAACGCCCAACCGATGGCTTTTGATGCAAATTCTTCTTTATCCTGACAGGGCTGCCACTTTAGCAAAAGTTTTTCTTCATTGCAATCAAACTCTGCCGGCACTGCCCGATTTGACAAATCGCGGTAACTGAGCAGCCCTTTTCTATCCCCGCCCGCAAATTTGATCGCAAATTTGAAGCATTCGGATAAAAAGCAAAGTTTCATCGGATAAGCAAAGTCCTTGATATTGCGCTGAGAATATTTTTTCAGATAGGCAATATATTCGCGTGCGCTCAGGCGGACATCACCGACCAGATTAAAGCTTTTGCCGGTCAAGCCCGGCTGAGTCATCATATTAATCAAGCCGGAAGCCACATCTTCTGCCAATACAAAGGGCAGGGGATTATCGCCTTGTCCCCAGTAGGCGCAGACATTATCGCGGGTCCATTGCCCTACGC
Organism: Desulfonema limicola; assembly: GCA_020718925.1. Lineage (GTDB taxonomy): Bacteria > Desulfobacterota > Desulfobacteria > Desulfobacterales > DYRC01 > DYRC01. The sequence continues at coordinate 16,764 of DYRC01000029.1, read as the reverse complement.
CGCTGTGCGTCAGCATTCCGCCCTTTCCGACCACAATTCCGGGGCGGACAATAATCAGCGGCAGCCCCTGTTTTTTCATGTCTGAAAGCATGTTTTCAATCACGATTTTTGAGCGGGCATACTCATTTCGGCGATGCGGTTTCTGATCAATCTGCGTTGATCCGGATACGATGCCGGATGTATCTCCGTAATAATACACCGCAATGGTGCTGGCAAACACGAAATATTTCACCTTTTCTTTAAGACAGGCATTTGCTAAGTTTTTAGTCGGTTCGACATTCAGGCGCACAAAATCATCCCATGTCTGCCCCAGCGCATGTGCCAGATGATACACATATTTAACGCCGGAGACGGCTTTTCTGACCGCTTCCGGGTCAGTAACATCGCCTTTGATAATATTGACTAGGGGCGAATACAGAGAAGGTTTGAGTCCTCTGGGATTTCTGACCAGAACTCTGACGCGCTTTCCCTGAGAAATCAACTGCTCTGCCATCTGAGTGCCGATAAAACCCGTAGCTCCGGTAATCAGAATCTCCTCGCCTTCCTCACTTTTCTGATCGATGAATAACTGCGGTTTCGGCGGATTGGCAGGCACATCAGAAGCCGCAATCCATTTTTCACAGGATTCAATCACCTTCAAGCCGTCCTGTCCGTCTGAAGGCAGGGGGTTTCCATGTTGTAAGGCATCATAAAACGCGCCCACGCTGTTTTTCATGGTCATAAAAAACGCATCACTTCTCGGCTTGATTTTCAGCTTGGAAAGCGCGTAATCTGTAAATCCCTTAATTCCTTCAATCACCGGCGGGAAATATCGCAAGGCATTGGCAGTCGGATCAAGATAATCCGGAAATACGGATTTTTCCTGAATTAAGTAATTATTATTCAAAAGATCCAAAGAGATAACGCCATCCTGTCCATAAACATGAATGGCACGCTGAGACGAATATTTATTTCCGAAAGACAGATGCAGAAAGGCATGACCTTTTTCGCATTCGGCAATTGCCTGCCACCGATCATAGAAAAACTGGTCTTTTCCAAGTTCCCGTTTGCCGGATAGGGTGGCTTTCAGGGATTGAATATCGCCGACAATTTCTCTGAGCAGCGAAATCGGATGAGGTCCCTGTTCCAACATAATATTGCCCGGCTCCTGAAACATCCAATGCCCGAATTTGCCAAAATCCAACTGCCCCAAAGGTCCGCCGAAAAACAAGCTCACATATTCCGGCTTTCCGATGCGACATGACGCCAAATCTTTCAGCAATCGCTGAAACAGCGGATAATATACCGCATTGTGATTGATGCCGAGCTTTACATTTTTCTTCTGAGCAATCCGAACCAATTCGCGGCATTCCTCAGAATTTAAGCACATGGGCTTTTCCAAAAACACATTTATGCCACAGTCCATAACGGTTTTGGCAACTGAAAAATGATAATCCGGCGGCACCAGAACATGCACCACGTCCGGCTTTTCTTTTTCAAGAAACTCGCTGATATTGCTGTAAGATGCCGGAAGATTCCACCGCTTGGCAAAGCTGTCTGCCGCGCCCTTGTTCACATCACAGCATCCGATAACCGAAACGCCGTTCACCCATTTCAAAGCTTCCAGATGAAGCTCGGAAATAAAGCCGGTTCCGATAATTCCGATCCGCATATTGACAGTACTCATTCTTTTATCTTCCTTTGTCGGTATTGAATATAGGCATTTCGGAATGCCTCATAAGGATTGACCGCAGCTTCTTTTAAGGATTCATAATCGCCGATCCGAAATGTCATGCTGTTAACCGTGTCATAAAATTTGATTCCGGCAGAAGCTTCTGTTGAATTGAGATAAGAGAGCGGGGCTAAAAAATGATCTCCGCCCATAGCGACAGAATCGCGCAAGGTTGAGGGACCCAGAAAGGGCCAGATAATGTAAAAGCCATCGCCTACGCCATAAACTGCCAGCGTCTGTCCGAAATCTTCATCACGGGGCTTTAATCTTGGGTCATTTGCTGCCGGATTTCCGAATCCCAGAACGCCGACAACGGTATTGACCATAAACGATCCTAATTCTACGCCCGCAGCTTGGGATTTTCCTTGAAGCAGGCAATTCACAAAACGAATCGGTGCGCCAAGATTATGAAAGAAATTTTTCACGCCGACCCGCACAATCTCCGGCGTAACAGCTTTATAACCCTGTGCTGTCGGTTTCAAAACCCAGAAATAGAGCTTGTCGTTAAAATGAAACATGGCTCTGTTCCAAGGTTCAAGCGGATCCGCTATGGCAGGCGATGCGTTTGCTTCCTCTTCTTCGACATACGGATTATCTTTGAGATAGGCGTCATCAGGATTTTCAGCCGCAAAAGCAGGCATTAGCACCATAGTCAACAATATGACCGCTATCAGGTATTTCAGCGAATTATTTTTCATAACAAGCCTTTAATTCTGTTTTTTGCCGGTGGTCCGATCTTTTTCCTGTTGAACCACCTTGTCTTTGAGCCGCGTAATCAATTTCGCGGGCGTTTCTTTGGCAAGAATATCTTTGAACTGGGTGCGATAATTTTTGACCATACTCACCCCTTCAATGGCTACGTCATAGACTTTCCATGCCCCATCTCTGAGCCTCATGCTGTAATCCATCGGAATTTCAATCTTTCCATTACGGATGACTTTGGTTTTGACAACGGCTTTCTCATCTGATATTTTTTCTTCCGTGAGAAACTGAATGGTCTCATTCTGAAATTCGCTTTGAATCTTGTCAATATAGGTGTTTTTCAGAAGATCGGTGAAAACTTCGGTGAACTCTTTTCGCTGCTGAGGCGTGAAGTTTTTCCAATCCTGCGCCAATGTCCGCATGGAAAGTTCTACAAAATCAAAGGTCTGCCGAATGATTTCCCAAATTTTATCGCGTTGAGCTTCGCGTTTTGACGGTTCTTTATACTGAGGGTCTCTGAGCAGATCAATGCCCTGCTGAATCGGTCCCTGAACCGACACCAAAGGACCCGGTGATTCTGCCGCATAAGCGGAAACTGCCGCAAATATCAGAACTGCTATCCACACACAAATCTTTTTCATAATGACTTTCCTTTCAAATGTAATGAAGTCTGCAAGAAACAATGACAATTTCTTCATCTGCAACTTTATACACCAGACGATGTTTATCTGTAAT
>DYRC01000029.1:0-13516 GCA_020718925.1 Desulfonema limicola | reverse complement strand
CATAAATATAAGTGGAACGATCATCCAAATCCTTTAAGGCTTGCAAGAGATGTTCCCGATTCGCTTGAGTGGATAGTAAATATTCCGTAGTATCCTGCTCGGCAGGTTCTATCCACACAAAGACCTCGACATTTATGCCTGTGGGCAGTTCGGGCGATATGATTTCGATTTTTCCGCCCTCCCTGACAACCGTCTGCTGTCGGATACCTCTGAGCATATCACACCTTGCCGAACACATACTTGCTGATAAGTTCTTCCAAATCAATGGCGGATTCGGTTTCCGTGAGCGTGTCGCCCGGTTTTACAAGATTTTCAGATCCGCCCTGAGAAATTCGGATATATTTATCGCCGATCAACCCGGAGGTTTTAACAGAGGCAATCGCATCGTCGGTCAGCGCCAATCCCTTTTTAATCTTCATTCTGACCATAGCGATCATGCGTTTCTGATCCAAGCTGATTTCATCCACGCTACCGATCTGTACTCCGGATATTTCCACCTTCGCGCCTTTTGTCAGCCCGGACACAGATTGAAATTTGGCATAAACAGAATAATAGTCCCCTCCGACCCACTCCATTCTGCCAAGTTTGATGGTTAAATATCCCACGCACAGGATGCCGATAAGTACAAAAATTCCTGCGGTCATTTCAACTGTTGAACGTTTCATCATATCCTCCGTATTTATTTTTTATCCGAAGCACCTTCGGGAGACGGCAGTTGATCCGGAGGAGGTGGAATGAGCCTTTCCAATAAAACATCTGTTTTTTCAAAATTTTTTATCTTCATTCCATGCTCCTGAATCCTCATCTGATGCTCCTCAATCTCGCGCATTTTTGCCCGTACCTGTCCGCTGGTAGCCGGCGGAAGTTTTCCGATTCTGTCGTTGAATGCCTGCGGAAAATTCGTTTTCAGCGCGTAAAAAATAGGCACGAGCGTCTCCATAGGCAATGCCCCCAGAGTCGGATTGAGCGGCGGAAGTTTCGTTCTGCCCAGATATGCAATAACCGCATCAAATGTCAATGTTTTTAACATATTCTCAATCATGGGTTTGTTGCTGAGGGCAATCAGATCAATGATAGGAATAACTTTCTTATCCAACTCAGGAACAAACGGAGGTGCCATGAGCCATACGCCTGTAATCGCCTGCGCTTTGAACGCATGATTTTTGAATTTCGGATTCTGATTCCACTGATTTAAAATCAGCGCGGCAGCTTCGGGTTTGTACTTAATCAGAGATTGTGCCGCTTTGAAAAAATTCCATTTCTGAGCAAACATCTTATTGCTGGCAATGATTTCCGGTTCAGGCGCGATGTCATCAAATTCGGTCAGCAGTACCTCTGCGATAATCGGCGTAAAAAATAAACGGGATCTCCCGGTTAGCAGCCTTTCTATCCCTTCTTCTTTTCCCATCACCATCAACAGCCAGCCCACAAGCTTATGTTTGAACCAGTGCGATAAGCGTGTTTTCCAATTGGATATTTGTGCAAACAGCGAGTTCATAAAGCAATATCTCCTATGTCAATGTTCGGCATCGTTATTCTTTGTCATCCCGCATAGATGCGGGTTTTGCAAAAATTTCTCCGAGCAGATATGCCCGCCTCAGACGCTTTTTTTTCGCATCCGCAACAGTTGCAGAAGACGGCATTTCCTCGGTTATCGGCGCATTCGGCTGGCTGATTTCCTGAGCAACATTATCAAGATATTTTCCGAAAGTATCAACCATCAGACGGCGATTGGCAAGCCCTTGTGCATCATTGCGGAACAGTTGTTGTAAAATATCGAATAAATTTGAATTCATGGCTTTTTCTTCTGATCTTTATAAATATCCTGCGCGTCATCATCGTCTAGCAGTTCTTCCAAAGTCGGCTCATCCGAAGAGGCAAACGAATCGCGCATTTTCGTATCTGCAATCATGTTTTTCATGCGATAATAATCCATCAGATTCACTTTTCCTTCCCGAATCGCCGCAGAAATTGCAAGCGGAACCTGAGCTTCGGCATCCAGAAGAGCGGCTCGTTTTTCCAATAGTCTGACCTTCATTTCCTGTTCTGCTTTTTCGGCATTTGACTGGGCAATCTTTTTTTCTGCTTCGGCTTTGCGGATGCTGTGTTCCACGCCGACATTCCGACCGCTCTCTATGCTCTCAAAATCAACGGAAATCACATTATATGCCAAAATCTTCAATTTTTCAGGTTCCTGAAATTTCTTCACAATTTTGTTCGAGACAATATCCGGATGAGCCTTGATATCTTTGTGTGATTCCGCATTGCCGATAGCCGCCACAATTTCTTCGCTGACAATGGCAATAATGGTCTCTTCTCCCGCGCCGCCGACCAGCAGATCAAACTTGGTCTGAATGGTTACTTTTGTCGTAACAATCAGTTCAATGCCGTCTTTTGCCACCGCCGTTACTTTAGGCGTTTTGATCACTCTGGGCGTGATGTAGCTCTGAACGAATTGGATCACATCAAAGCCTGCCAAATCAGTGGCAGTCGCTATTCCGAAATCTATCGGAACACCGCCTTTTCTGGCAATAATCAATGCTTTCAATATTTTTTCCACGCTGCCCTTTGCCAGATGATGCGCTACCAGACGGGAAATCGAAATATTGACAAGCCCTGCCTGAACCGCTGTAATCATAGGCAGAATAATTTCACGCGGGTCTATCCGCTGCATCCGCATCTGAATGAGTCTGAACGGATTGACCCAGACCCCGGAGACCACGCTCCTGAACCATAAGGACATGAAAAAATAATGAAAAAGCCATATCACAGCGATAACCGCTATGATAATTATAGAAATAGTACGCCATTGCATTTTGTGATTTTATCAAAGACCGGGGGAGCGGTCAAATTGTTTCTTCAATTTATAAAATTTGTAACTATGAATCGCTGTGAATCTTTTTTCGGACATACAATATTTTCGTTACGCTTGCCACTGTCTCATCTGCCTCATCTTTAATATCAACCGAAAATTCAGGCAGATATTTCTGTCCGTCAGCGGTGTTTTTCAGAATATTTCCGATCTCTTCCTCTGTGATAATGAATTTTGCGGTCAATGTTCCCCGCCCCGGCTTGATAAACTCAATATGTGCCGCCTTATCCCAGACAATGTATTCTTTTCCCAGAATCTGCAATAACATCAGCATAAAGAACGGGTCAGTCATGGCATATAAAGACCCGCCGAAATGCGTGTTGACATAATTGCGATTGTACCATCTCATTTTCATCTGAACAATGATCTCTTTATAATCCGGAGAAATTTTTTTCACGACAATCCCCGTTCCCCAGTACGGCGGATATACATTCAGCAACAGCTTGAAAAAATTGGGATTCATTTCAGTTTTCATCATCAATAGTTATACTCCTTCTCATATCTTCAGATTCACATAACAATCCGTGCAAAAGATATTGCTTTTTATACCGTTTTTTTATAAGAAAAGCAAAGTTTCCGATTTCATCAGGGTGTAATTTACAATTAAACTGCAAATTCGGATCGGGTGTATAAAATAATTCATAATGATTTTGGCAAGGTGCTGCTGACAGCTTCATCGGCTTTCGGCGCAATGAAAAATGAAATTGACAATTTTTTCTTTAAATTATTAACCTTATTCCCTTTTTCATTTTTGCAGGAGGGTAAGTACTATGCCTCTATTGACAGTTTTTATGAGAACTCTGAGAACAGGAGTAAAAAAATATATCATAACGGATAACGCCCCGTTTCATCGCAGCAGACTTTTTCAGGGGAAGATTAATAACCCCGAAGGGGTGAAATATGTCATCCCTTCGGGATTCTGTTCTGTAACTGCATATCTTTTCTATAATCATATCAATCCTTCGGATTTCAACTGCGTAACTCATAATCTTATTTATCAGTTCCGCGGAGTTTCTTCTTTATGAATGAGAATCGGTGTTTTGGCGAACAACCTTTTCTCTCATAAAAGAAACTCCTGTCAATCATTAAAAAAAAATAAAAAACTGTCCGAACCATTGTTTGATAGTAGGTGCAACCAATAAATTTAAAGGAGATAATGCTGTGAATAATGCGTATCGGGATACGCCGGTAAGCGTACTTTGTATGTTTTCTTCCTGTCTTACAAGCTTTCCTTAAAATTATCAAATCGGATCCGTAATTTTGATATTGAGAATATTTAATTTCGTGTTATATTCTTATCCGAAACGGATTGAAAGCATCGGGGCAGATAAGGATAAAAAACTATGAGCGAAAGACCTGCAAAAAAACTCACGATTCTGATTGTTGATGATAATCCCAAAAACATTCAGGTTGCGGCAAGCATGTTAAGCAGACAGGGCTATCAGATAGCGTTTGACAAAGACGGGGAAAGTGCATTGGAGCATATAAACGTCCTGAAAGCCGATCTGATTCTTTTAGATATTATGATGCCGGGAATAGACGGATATGAAGTCTGCGGACGTCTTAAAAACAATCCTGAAACAGAAAGTATTCCGGTAATTTTTTTAACTGCAAAAGCTGATACAGAAAGCATTGTCAAAGGATTTGATGTCGGAGGCGTGGATTATATCACCAAGCCGTTCAATGAAGCTGAATTGCTGGCAAGAGTCAGGACGCATCTGAAATTAAAACAGGCTGACAGTCAGTTGAGAGCGATGAATGCTGCCAAAGATAAATTTTTTTCTATTATTGCCCATGATTTGAGAAGCCCGTTCAATGTTCTGATCACAGGGCTTGATCGGATAATTCGGTATTTTGACATATTATCCGAAGATGAGAAAAGGGAATCTCTGAAGAGTATGAGAGAAAATTCTCATAATACATTTAAACTGATTGATAATTTACTGACATGGTCAAGGTCTCAGATCGGACATATCGCCTGCAATCCTGAAATCATTCATATTCAGAATATTGTAAATGAAACGCTGGTATTGATGAATAAAAATGCTGCGGATAAAAATATCTGTCTGATCAGCCGGATTCAGGAAAATACGATGATTTATGCAGACATAAACATGATAACGACAGTGATACGGAATCTGGTGAGCAATGCTGTCAAATACACAACAGAAGGCGGAACAGTTACAATTTCGGCAAAAGAAATCGGTGATACATGGGAAATTTCAATCTCAGACAGCGGCATCGGAATTCCGCCGGAATATATGCAGAAGCTTTTCAGAATTGACTTTAACCAATCCACCCCCGGAACAGCACAGGAACAAGGCACCGGGCTGGGATTGAATTTATGCAAAGAGTTTGTGGAAAGAAACAGCGGAAAAATCGGGCTGGAAAGCGAGGTCGGAAAAGGAAGCCGGTTTTATTTCACATTGCCCAAACCGCCCTGTAATGCCCCGGTTTATCAGGCGATTTCTGCTGAATCGCTTACACCGCCTTCGCAGGAAGAGTTGGATAAGCTGCTTGCGTTTGCCAAAATAGGCGATATTGATGCCATCCGACAGAAAGCCGATGCGCTGATGCAGAAAGATAAACAGTTGATACCGTTTGCCGAAGAACTCAGGCGGTTGGCAAAAGAATTTCAGATCGGTAAAATTCGGATATTGTTGAACTCATTCAGATAGTTACGGATTTCTTTGCTTTTTCATCATACAGCATTTTTTGTATTTTTTCCCGCTGCCGCAGGGACACGGATCATTTCGTCCAATCTTATGCGTTTTCACAAGCCTCGCTTTAGAAGATGAGGGCGGAAACAGCATCGGTTTTTTACTTTTTGTTTGTTCTATCAGAGCATTGTAATAATCACAATATGCGTCCAGAAATTCTTCAGGCGTAAGTCCCGAATTGTCCCAGAAACTGAATGAACTCAGATACGGCTTTCCTGATTCCAATATATCCGAAGCTTTTTCCGGGCTTTCGGTTTTTTGGGCAATTTCAGCAAGCGTATAATATGCCTGAATATAAGAAGGATCTGTTTTGACAAGTTTTTCAAAACACTCCTTGGATCGCGTATATTGAGCTGCATGGAAAAAAATATTTCCCAGACCGAGATAATTTCGGGAATCCTTCGGGTCTTTTTCAATGCTCTTCCGGTACATGTCAATGGCAGACTCAATGTCTGTAGCTTTGCCCTTAGCCATAATTTTCCCGATCTGAAGCGGACTTTGTGCAATGGCTCGTTCTTTTTCTTCGGCAGATTTGTCAGACATGGATACCAGCCGCATCAGTTCCGCGCTGACCACGATATTGCCCTTATTGGTAAACTCGAACTCCGCAATCATATCGCAATTGATACATCTGATTTCCTGAGCAACGTAGGGCTTTCCGGTATCGCTCATAATCACTCTGTGCAATTGGTATATGCTTTCATCACCGCAGCTTTTGCATCTCAGTTCCGCGTTAAGATACGGCGGTGCCGAACCTGCCGATTCTTTGAACGGCTGTGCGAATTTTCCCTTCCGTTCCTTTTCGCGGCGGTAATATTCCTGAAGAAGCTTATCTGTTTCAGGCGTTTTTCCGCGATTGAGCAGACTGATGATCAGGTACGCATCATCAATGATTTCCTGCCCCTTGTTCACTTTGGGCTTGAGCCGCTCAAGCCATGTCTCGCTGTAAATTGTCTCACAGGCACTCAGAAGTATTTCCTTTTCAATTTTCCAAAGAGAATCGAAATATCTGTCAATAAATTCAAAAGCCTTCTGACCACCGAGTTTTTCTGAGACAGACATTGCCGAAATCAATGTCTGTTCATTCAAACTATCATAATTGTTGATAAAATAATCTATGGCGCGGTCTTTGTATTTCAGCAGCATGTCCTCGCCGGTTTCATAAATAAACTCATAACTTTCAATGTCGGATACCGCATCTGTCAGAGGCTTGAGAAACTCGTCATAGCCCAATTCTCCCATGAGTCTGAGAACATGACTGCCGCCCAGACGGTTATCTGCTTTTTTCATTGCATCTGTCAGATGCCGGATAACAAGGGCTTTATCCTGAGATTTGAAGAATGCGGCAAATGCGTCAAGGTGCGGAAGGGTTTCAATATCCGTTGTCAGCACTTCTGTCGCCTCCTGCACGGAACAGCCGGACAGATCAAGGCTTTCTTTTCGCAAAGACGCCATCAGCGCAGCTAAAAACATGGCATACAGATACGGCTGCTGTTTTTTCTTATGAAGTTTTTCAAGAAGTTCTTTGTTAGCGGCAAGCTGATGCAGGGTGTTTTTTGCCTGATCATTGCGGATAATCTCTTTGTGTTTATCAAAAAAGGCAAGAATAAATTCTTTGTAATTTGCTGAAAATGGAAGGAATTTATTGTCGCCTTTTTGAATTTTCGTTATGCCATCCTTCAGTTCAGCCGGCGGGATAGTGTCTTTGTAAAACGTCTTTATTGCCGACAAAGACAGTTCCGTATATCCGTCAATAATATCGGCAAGCAGCTCGTATTCTTCACGCGGAAATCCCATAACCCTGAACAGTCCGATTATCGTATCTCTGTATCGCCCATCTTTTTCCGAAATCTCAAGGATATGTTCCTCAAAAAGTCTGTGCAATTCAGGATGCTGATACTTCCATATCAGTTCAAGAATGTCAAAGACATTTCCGACACTTTTACCGCTGAGAGAAGCCTCAATAATCATTCCGGCAATATCTTTTGCATCTTCATCTGAAAGATAGGAGAGGCTCTTCAATATTCCTTCCCATTTTCCCCAATCCTGTTCATCATATTCTTTATTGCAGAATTTCTTAAACAACGCGGCAGCCGCTTTGGGATCAAGCTGTGCAATCACTTTTGCGGATTCATCTTCCAAATAGAACAATGTCTTTGATTCAGTCCATTTTTCAATCATCAGGGGAAGGGCTTTTGTGAATCTGATAACCGGGATGTCTCTGAACATCAGGAATTTATCAGCACGTGATAAATCAATATATTCAAGTATATAAGCAATATTTTCTTCATTAAAGACCCGCTCTTCGATCAGCCGGGCGGTTTCTTCATCTCCGATTTTTTGGCAATCCAGAAAACGCCGCAATGCCCATTCGACCAGAATCGGTTCTTCGGGGTCAATATTTTCAATAAGTTTTGCAGTGGTCATGATCTTTATCCTCCTCAGAACAAAAGAATTATGATTTTTTATACCACCACTTTTATCTGTATGCAATCATAACTTTTTGTTGAATTATAAAATAAATTATCATATTCTGAGCTTCAGTCCGGGACTGATAGGAGATGGATATGCTTAAAAAAATATGGCTTATGGCTGCGGCAATCGTCATAATGAGTTTATCTGCCCATGCCGAAGACAAGATAAATTACCGGCTTAAATGGCTGTTCAATACCAGCGCGGTGGGCGATTTATATGCCGATAGCGAAGGCTTTTTCAAAAGAAGCGGTTTGGATGTCAGCGTGAAAGCAGGCGGTCCTGAACGGGATGCGATTCGGGAGATTGAATTGGGTCATGCGGATTTCGGCGTGGCATCTGCGGATCAGGTGATTCGGGCGGTTTCAAAAGGCTCGCCGATCATCGTGATTGCCCAACTGTTTCAAATCAATCCCCTGCAATGGATATATCGCGCTGCCAAGCCGCCGATTAAAACCCTTGCTGATTTGAAAGGCAGAGTTATCGGAATTACTTATGGCGGAAATGATGAAATTATTATGCGTACGCTTCTGTCCAAAGCCTCTTTGACAGAACGGGATGTGAAATTTTACAGCGTCCGTTATGATTACACGCCGTTTTATCAGGATAAAACAGAACTTTGGCCCGTGTATCGCAATGCTCAGGGACCGATTCTTGAAGACAAATTAGGCAAAGAAGCATTCCGATATTTCAATCCGGCAGATTTCGGGATCCGCTTTGCTGCTAATTCCGTGATTACTTCAGCGCGAATGCTCAAAGAACATCCTGAAACCGTTAAAAAATTTGCCAACGCCCTGCTGAGTGGGTGGCAGTCGGCGGTTGATCCGGTCAATACCGCAAAAGCGTTGAAAATTTTGGAACAATCTGACAGAGATACGCCGTCCGGCATTCGGGAGAAGCAGTTGGCGCTGACCAGAGAGATTGTCAAGCCCGAACCGGCTTCGATTGTAGGAAAAATTGATATACCGGCTTGGACGCAGACTGAAAAAATCATGCTTGATCAGAAGCAGATTTCCAAGCCCGTATTTATAGAAAAGGTATTATCTGATGCGACAATCCCAAACCATTGATTTCAAAGAGATTGGTCCCGTATATTTTGAGCGCAGCTTTCGGGCAAAACGGCTGAATATTTCCATCAAAGCGCCCGGCAAGGTCAGAGTCGGCGTTCCCCAAACAGTAACTCTGGAACAGGCAAAAATATTTGTCCGATGCCATATCGAATGGATACAGAAACATTTGAACAGATTACAGAAAGAAGCCGCGCAGCCGCGCCCGTCAAATATTCTCAATACGCTTGAAAAGCTTGCGGCTGAGGAAAAAATCATAAAACGGGTGAATGACCTTGCGAAGCGATACGGCTTTGCGTTTAATAAGCTGACTATCCGACATCAGAAAACAAAATGGGGCAGTTGTTCAAGTAAAAACAATCTGAGTCTGAACATGAAACTTGCGCGGCTGCCGCAGGAATTAATGGATTATGTGATTGTGCATGAACTGGTGCATATCCGAATCAAAAATCACAGCCGGGAATTTTGGAGTGAACTGGAAAAATACATGCCGGATGCAAAGCAGAAAGATTCAACGCTGAATAAGTATAATCTCAGGTTGTTATAAAATCAGAACTTCCCGTGCCGTCCGAATGTTCTGAATTGATGTCAGGTTATTTTCCAAGGGTTAATGATAGGAACATTGCCAGCCTCAAAATCGCTTTCATTCCGGGTCGCTACTATCAGATTATGGGTATCGGCTGTGGCAGCAAGCAGGCTGTCAACAGAAGACATCGGTTTTCCCGACTTTTCCGCATTTCCCTGAATAGTTCCCCAGTTATCTGCAATATTGAGATCAATCAGTAAAATCCGTTCGCTGTATTGTCGCAAAAGAGCATCAAGCCACGCTGTCAATCGCTGCTTTTTTTCTGATTCTTTTAATTTTGTCAGCCCTTTTCTGATTTCTCCGATTGTAATAACGCTGATAAATAACGAATCCGATGGAATATTTTTTAACCATCTGATAACATTATTATTCGGAATCAGTTTGGTCAGTTCGGAAATAACGCATGTATCCAACAAATATTTCACAGATCCATATTCCTTGAAAAATCTTTTTGCCGCTCAGGTTCAAAGTTTTCGTCCAGTTTGGGGCAGCTTAACAGAAATTCCGTAAAATCGGTCTTATCAGAAATCAGATTTTCGTATTCTCTGACAGAAATGATAACCACCGTTTCAACTCCCTGTCGGATGATATACTGAGGTCCCTGTATCATGGCTTTATTAATGAGTTTGGCAAACTGTCTTTCGGCATCCTGAATTTTCCATACAGTTTTCATAGTAAAATCCTTTTAAGTCAGGCAGTAATCAGAACTTATCAAACGCAATCATATTCGGCTCAACACCGATGCCATCCAGCATTCTGATAATCGCATCCAGCATGGGCGGCGGTCCGCAGAGATAATATTCAATTTCCGTAGGGTCGTCATGCTTGGAAAGATAATCGTTCAGCAGGCAGTTATGTACATATCCGGTCATGCCCGTCCACTGATCTTCAGGCTGGGGATCAGACAGCGCAACAAAATATGAAAAATTCTTATGATCCTGCGCTAATTCCTTAAATTCCTCATCATAAAACATTTCTGCTTTTGAACGTGCGCCATACCAGAATGTCATGGTGCGTTGCATTTTCGCATACAGCAGTTGATCCCGAATCTGACTTCGCAGCGGCGCCATGCCCGCGCCCCCGCCGATAAAACACATTTCCCGATTCGTATTTTTTACTTTGAACTCTCCGTAAGGTCCGCTTAACATCACCCGGTCGCCTTCTTTAAGATGAAACACATACGAAGACCCCACGCCCGGCGGAATCTCTTTTCCGGGCGGCGGTGTGGCAATGCGGATCGTGAATTTGAGCAAATCTTTTTCAGCAGGCGGACTGGCAAGAGAATATGCCCTGAAAACCGGCTCTTCGGCTTTGGCTCTGAGTCCCCAGAGATTGAATCTGTCCCATGCGGGCTTGAATCGCTTTTCTATCAGAAAATCTTTGAAAGACGCCTGATATTCAGGAATATCAATCTGCATATACGCGCCCGCGCTGAAATCAAACGCATCATTGTCATCAAGCTTGACGGCAAGTTCTTTGATAAAAGTCGCCACGTTATGATTGGAATGCACGGCTCCGTGAAATTTTTTGATGCTGAAAATTTCATCAGGGATGCGGATGCTCAAGTCCTCTTTGACTTTCAACTGACATGCCAGACGCACATTCTGCTCCCGATCTTTTCTGCTCAGATGAGGCAGTTCCGTAGGAAGTGCGCCCTGATTGCCTTTTTCGACTACGCATCGGCAGGTTCCGCATGAACCTCCTCCTCCGCAGGCTGATGGCAGCAAAATCCCTTTGCCCAGCAAGGCGGAGAGCAGGGTTACGCCGCCGGATACGCTGATAGGCGCATCTTCACTGCCATTGATGATAATCTTGCAGTCGCCTTTTTTGACGACTTTTCCTTCGACAAACAACAGCATAGATACCAGAATAAAAATGATTCCTGAAAATACGGCAAGACTGATGAGATAGATCATAAGAAGTTCCTTATTGGGTGTTATGTGTTATGTGTTATGTGTCAAGTGTTATGAATAAGCCTTCTTAACACTTTCCACTTAACACTTTCCACTTAACACTTTATTTATAATGTAATTCCTGAAAACAGCATAAACGCCATTGCCATCAAGCCTGTAACAATAATCGTGATGCCGAATCCCTGAAGTCCTTTGGGGACATCCGCATAGCGAATTTTCTTTCGGATAGCCGCCATTGAGACAATCGCAAGCATCCAGCCGGTGCCTGATCCTAAGCCATAGACCACTGATTCAGGAAATGTGTAATTGCGCTCCACCATGAACAGCGACGCGCCTAAAATGGCGCAGTTGACGGCAATCAGCGGCAAAAATACGCCCAAAGCCGAATACAACGCAGGTGAATAGCGATCAATGACCATTTCCACTACCTGCACGATGGCAGCAATCACGGCAATAAAAATGATGAATTTGAGAAAACTTAAATCAACCGTAGGCAATCCTGCCCATGACAACGCGCCGGGGGCAAGCAGATAATGATAGACCAGCCAGTTTGCCGGAGTGGTGATGGTTTGCACGAAGACTACGGCAAAGCCAAGACCTACGGCGGTTTCCATTTTTTTGGATACTGCCAGAAACGAACACATGCCCAGAAAATAGGCAAGCAGAATATTGCCGACAAAAATCGAATTTAATCCGATGCTGAGTAATTTCTCCATTTTCAATCCTTTCTACCACTGTTTCGGTTTAAACCTGCTGTCATTAAGAATTTTTACGGCGTCTCCGCTCTGTGTTATGACGAATAATCCGTTTTTATATGCAAACCGATCTGTGTTTTCTTCAATCACAATTCCGGCAACCGCGCCTACGATGCTTCGATCTGCATATTCAGGGAAAAAATATCTGAATTTGCCGATGCGGTCAAGATATTCTCTGACATCCTCTGTTCCTAAGTAAGCAAGTAAAAATAAATTCTGATAATCATCGTTTTGATGGAAAAATTATATAATTTCATTCACCGCGGAACTGATCTTCTTAGAAGTTACGCAGTTGCCTCCGAAGCATAACTATGATTTGCAAGATAATCCCGTATGGCGTCTCTGATAATCCGCATTTCTGCTTCAAACCGGCTGAGTCCGGTTTTTAAGCCGGCAATTTCAAATCTCAGAAAAGCTCTGACAGCGGGTCAGATATGATTTCTCTGCGCTTCGGCAAGTCTGACCTGAGAACGTTCCGCTCCGCAGAATTGCTTAAGTCCGCGATGATATTCTTCTGTTTTCCATGAAAAATCAGATAGCTGAAGACGTCTGAGTTCATCAATGTCGGTATCTGACGTTGCATGGTATCCGGTGCTTCCGTCTTCGGCAACTGTTCCGAATACTCTGATAAAACCGTATCCTTCAAGGTGAACTATGCTGCCGGATTCCGAAATCCCGGCTTCTGACAATGCCGCATTTCCTTTTCCGTCAGGATTCACCGGACGGTCGGCTTTGAGTCCGGTAAACCGTTGCCGGCCAAGCTCCCGTATGGATCGTAAAAAAATAACCTGAACTTTAATTCATTACAAAATATAAAGATTATATTATGGAATATAAAGAATTGCAAGAGAAATACGGAAGAATTGCCTCCCATCCGGATGAAAAATCAAGGCGTCTCCGGTGCGCGGATGAAGCCCTCGCAACAGGTAGGGGAGGTATTACGGTTGTGTCCGAAGCAACCGGAGTTTCCCGGACAGCAATAACTGAAGGAATAAAAGAGATAACCGGGAAAAAGAGATTCCTGAAAACGGAAGTGTCCGCAGAAAAGGGGGCGGAAGGAAGAAAAAAACAGAGCGGTATGAAAATATCAGGAATGATATTGGAAATCCGACCGGGTCGGTTACACGGGGA
>DYRC01000269.1 GCA_020718925.1 Desulfonema limicola | reverse complement strand
TATATCTGTTTAGCATAGCTTTTCCATAAATGAAATAGGAAAGCTATATCTGTATGTTCCCGACGCTTCATCCGCCTGTTCCCAGAATTTGGGTATGAGTTTTTCCCACAACGACATCATCCCCCCTTTTCTCTTAACACTTAACACTTGACACTTAACACTTTCTCTGCTTCATTTTTTCTTTAGCCTGCTTGAGCGTCTGACTCAGCACGTCAATATTGACCGGCTTTTGCAGATACGCAAACGCGCCCAGTTTCATACAGACATCTTTATCAGCTTCAGAGCCATGTCCGGTCAGAATAATGACTTCGATTTCAGGGCGGCTCTTTTTAACCCGCTTCAATACTTCGATACCGTCAATGCCAGGCATTTTGAGATCGAGAATCATCACTTCCGGTTCATCATCATTGATCAGATCAAGCGCGGATTCACCATCATAGGCAATGGCAGATCCCATATCCCGAATCAGAAGACGCTCTGACAGAGTTTGAACAAATTCCCGCTCATCATCCACCAACAGCAGCTTGGGCAGTTCAAAATCATATTTCCTATAAACGTCTGTCTGATGATAGCCCTTTCCCACGCGTGTCTCCACAGATTTCACGCCGGGAACTTTCTGAGCAATGGTTTTCAAATCTTCTTCCAAACGACTGAGCATCAGCACATGCTTGTTGATGGTCAGCGTAACCGCGCCATCTCTTGCGCTGACGCCTACGATATGACCTTCTTTTGCCAGCGCCACTTCGACATTTGCGGCAAATATAAAATCTGCTGCTATTTTTTGAGATAAATCCGTAGGCTTGATGATTTCACTTCTCAGATTTTCCTCGATAAATCCTGAGATAAACGGAACCGGTGTTTTATCTGTCGGAAAAACAGCGTCATACAGCGAAGCATCCCAGGGGTCTCTGAGTTTGAATAAGGAATATACCCAGGCTGCTCTGTCCTCATCGTATTTGTGAATCAGACTGTTCGCTTCTTTTTCAGACACTTTCCGCTCTTTTTCCGCAGCCAGAACCCGCGATCTCATATCTGCAATCAGACAGATTCTCAGAACATGGGATATTTCTCTGGGAATCAGCATTCCGCAAAAGCCTTCAATCAGGAGATTATCGCCTGCAAGCAGTTCTGCCATAGCCAGTCTCAGCCATGCCACAGAACGCTCTTTTTCATGGGTGAATTTGTTGAACACGGAAGTTTTGGCTGAAAAAGCGCCTCTGATTTTATCTTCGGACATGCCGGACAGCTCGGCGGCTTTGGCAGCCACATTATGATCCGTTACTGCCGAATATCCGGTTTTTTTAAGAATATCATCAAACACAGCTTCTTTTCTGCAAAATGTACCGCTGAATATGGTAATGACCGACATGATTATTCTCCTTACTCAAGTTCCTGTTTTACAATACGGCAAACTGTCAGAAGCGGACATCTGTCTTCTTTGCTGCCTTTGTGCGCGTTTTCATGTATCGCGCAGATAGCGATTTCTATTGTCGGATAGATGTGGTTCGTACCGATTTCTTCCAGCAGATGCGTTCTCCTGAAAACTTTCATCACAGATTCGTTGATGCCGGAAAACGAAATATCCACGCCCGAACTTCTTACATTGTTGATAATCAGCGCAAGGGCTTCTTCACCGGAAGCATCCATATCATTCATGCCGTTTGCCGCAATAATGATATGTTTCAATGTCTTTTTGGCTCTCATGCGCTCGGCAATTTTGTCTTCCAGATAACTGGCGTTGGCAAAGAATAACGGTCCTTCAAATCTGATTAAATCAATATAAGGACATTCCATCAGCTCGTGCGTCAGAACATCGCGCAAAGACTCATCTTCATGTCTGGACAAAGAGGATACCACAGGTCTCATGCTTTTATACAGAAATACGCCCAAAGATAATGTTACGCCGATCATAATGCCTTTGTCCAAGTGGGGCGCAAATAACAATGTGAAAATAAATGATAATACTGAAATAAGCCCGTCATACCACTGCGCCCGCCACGCATGAATAAAGCCGGCGACATTGATTAAACCGATGACCGCCATCATAATAACCGCAGCCAGCACGGATTGCGGCAGATGATACAGCAAAGGCGTGAAAAACAACAGCGTAATTACGACCGTCAGTCCTGTGAACACGCTGGATAGCCCGCTGGCAGCGCCTGCCTGAAGATTGACCGCAGAGCGTGAAAACGAGCCGGAAGTCGGATAGCTTTGACTGAGAGCGCCAAGCATATTGGCAATGCCCTGACCGATAAGCTCCTGATTCGGATCAATTCGGTGTCCGGTTTTTGCTGCCATAGCCTTGGCAATTGAAATGGCTTCCATAAATCCCAACAGCGAAATAATTGCTGCAAAGGGCAGAATTTTCAAAGCAACTTTCATATCCAATGACGGAATCCCCATTGCAGGAAGACCTTCGGGAACCTTGCCGACTACCGCGCCGCCGCCGGTCATGGGCAGATTTTTGACATCAAGCGGCTTGTTGCCGACTCTGATCCGCCATATACGCCCTTCTTTATCAGCAATTTTTTCTTTGGGATAAAACTTGGATACGCCGCCTTCTTCTGCCCGGCTGAACAGGATATGGCGGAGTTTTTCCCGATTGATCTGTGATTCACGGTTAGATTTTTCAATTTTGGTCGAAATCACATTGAGATTGTACTCGGCTTCCAGAATAGCAAGCTTATCATGCGCTTTATGGACATTGTCAACAGCTTTGTTTGCCTCGACTCTTTCTTTTGCCAGATTCGGCACTGCATTGACCGCAACATTGAAATTCACAATCTGTTCTCTGGTTTCCGGCGATTCAATCGCAGAAATATCCGCACTCCTATTATGCTCAAATCCGATCAGCCATGAAATCACCGTAGTAACCGCCACAGCCACCAGCACATTGGGAATTTTCGGATTGATTTTTTTAAGTCCGTACATAATGGCAAATGCGGCTATGCCCAGAATCAGAGACGTCCAATGCGTATAGTGCATGGCAGCCTGACAGACCCGGATAATGGTTTCATAATGATGTTCCGCATTATCCACATAAACGCCGAACATGCTTGATAACTGAGACGTGGCAATGATGATTGCCGCGCCGTTGGTAAAGCCGTTGACCACCGGATGCGATAAAAAATTCACCACAATGCCGAGTCTCAGTACGCCCAAAAGAAACTGAAAACCGCCCACCATCAGCGCAAGCAGAATCGCATACGCGATATATCCTTCGCTGCCTGCGGTTGCCAAAGGCTCAAGCGAGGCGGAAGTCATCAGCGATACGACCGCAACCGGACCTGTCGCCAACTGACGACTTGATCCGAACAGCGATGCGAGCATCGGGGGCAGAAATGCGGCATACAACCCGAAATACGGCGGCATTCCGGCAAGCTGTGCATACGCCATAGACTGAGGAATCAGCACCAGTGCAACTGTCAGTCCCGCAATCGCATCTGCTTTCAAACTGTCTGTGTTATAATCCTCAAACCAGACCAGAAACGGAAAAATCTTTTTAACCATCAGCATCTCCTCTAATACAAAATTGCTTTCAAACTCACCTAACCCCCCGGCCCCCTTCCCTGAAAGGGAAGGGGGAGACGTCATCACTGCTCCCCTCTCCTTTCAGGGGAGGGGCCGGGGGGAGGGGTATTAATATCTTTCGACAGGATTCGATAAGCTCCTGATACAATGCACCTGCGTCATACAAACTGTTAATATCGAACCAAACCATCCCGTTGACCGTTGAAAACAGAATCAGCGCAATTTTCCGGGTATGAAGATTTTTCCGAATAGAACCGTCTTTCTGTCCCGAAACTAACGCAAGCTCAAAAATATCTGCAAAACAGTTGTAAATCGCTCCGAGAAGTTCCCGGCATACCGAATTGCTTTTGGCAAGATCATAAGGATAGTGCCGATGCAGAATCAGAAACCAGTCTTCGTTTTTAGCCGCCAGATCCAGATAAAATGAAATTACATTTTCCATCATATCCAGACCGGTCTTGAATGTTTGTCCCGCGATATACTCTTCAAATTCCCGGATAATTCCTTCTTTCATCGTTTGCAGAATGGTCATAAAAATATCTTCTTTGCTTTTGAAATGATGAAAGATTGTGCCTTCGGCAGCGCCGGTCATTTTGGACAATTCCGCCACAGTGGTTTCTTTAAAGCCTTTTTCAGCAAAGAGCCGGGTGGCGGCATTTAAAATCGTCTCTTTTTTGGACATTATTTCAAACCCCGAAATTAGACCGAGTACTCACTCGGTTTTTGAAATACAAATATAAAATTTTTCAGAGGATGTCAAGGATTTTTTTTGTCTGAAGCATACGTCTATACAACTGCGTAACCTGTGTTGAATATATTTTGATAGTGCCTTATGCAGAATATGCTGGCAGGGAAAAATATCGGACTATGTACTAATCGGCAAGTAAATAGCAATTTTCAGCATATATTCTGCTCCAGACACATTATTAACGATTGCACAGTATCGTTAAATACAAGGGAAAGAACTTATCTTTTCACGCTCTACATCTACCCGAAACAAGGCGATATGCTTGAAGAAAACCGCCGGGTAAATTTTTCAGAAGCGTTTCTTGCGGAAGCAACGCAGAAGATCGGCAATTTCACGCCTGAGCAAATGTTTGCTTATATTTACGCGGTGTTTCATTCGCCGACCTATCGCAGCCGATATTGTCGGCACAAACGAAGTAGGAACGGTAAAATATGACTCCGGCAAAGTATGGATTAATAAAACCCAGTATATCCATATTGTTAAGGAAAATATCTGGAAATTCCACATCGGCGGGTATCAGGTCTGTCAGAAATGGCTCAGAGACCGCAAAGGCAGAAAACTGGGCTATGACGATCTGATTCATTATGGTAAGATGGTTTCGGCAATTGAGGAAACGATTCGGATTATGGCGGAGATAGGAGAAATCGGATTTTTATGACCGCAGACGTACACCATTTTCATCTTTACGGCTCCCGCAAAAGCAAATTCGCATGGCTGAATGAAAACGACCTGTCCTCAACGGATTTTGCAAAGCTTGAGCCGCAATCGCCGTTTCATCTGTTTATTCCGCAGAATACGGAGTTTCTTGATGAATATCTGCAATTTCCGAAGATTACGGATATTATGCCGATTAACAGCGTGGGGATTGTTACCGGGCAGGATAGCAGAACTATCGGATTCACCCTGAATGAAGGTCAGGAATTGGCAAGATATCACAATATCTCAAAAGAAGTGATTCAGCCGACTTTATACCACCCGTTTGATATGCGCTTTATCGTTTATGATAAAAGAGTTGTTACAAGGGGACGTCAGGAAATTATGCGTCATATCATGCCTGAAAATATGTTTCTGATCTATACAAGAAATACTTCTTCAGGAAAACCGTTTGAGCATGTATTCTGTACAAAATATTCTATGATCGGAAGATTTTATCCCGATGCTTCATGTGTGGCTTATTTCAGCCCGTTATACGTTTATCCGAAATCAGATGAAATGCTTTCAGAAAAACGCCGGGTAAATTTTTCAGAAGCTTTTCTTGCAGAAGCAAAACAGAAGCTCGGCAAATTCACGCCTGAGCAAATGTTTGCTTATATTTACGCGGTGTTTCATTCGCCGACCTATCGCAGCCGGTATGCCGAATTTCTCAAAACGGACTTTCCGCGTGTGC
>DYRC01000268.1 GCA_020718925.1 Desulfonema limicola | reverse complement strand
AGCCCAGCAGCGGCTGCATAATTGCAGAAACAGCAGTGGACGCAACAACAACGCCTGATGCCGCAGTATATGAAAGCCCCTGCTGAACAATCAGAAACGGCAGCAGTGCGGGAATT
This sequence comes from Desulfonema limicola, assembly GCA_020718925.1. Lineage (GTDB taxonomy): Bacteria > Desulfobacterota > Desulfobacteria > Desulfobacterales > DYRC01 > DYRC01. The sequence continues at coordinate 5,581 of DYRC01000268.1, read as the reverse complement.
GCGCTCTGATTTACGTCGTTGAACAGATGTCCGAGCGACAACACGCTGAGTCCTCTGCGATCTAATTCATTCTGCATGATTTATTCAGTCTGAGACTTTGTTGTAATTTTCCTGAACACCTCATCTAACCGCCCCTGCTCAATAAATACCGATTTGATTTCATAGCCTTTGGACGCCAAGTCCGCAAGTACTTTATCGGCTATCGGTGTGTTTTTCTGCTCAGGAAAGATGCGGACACTGAACTGATTATCTGTTTTTTCAAGAAAAGATACGGATTTGACGCCGCTGACCGTCTTGACAAACGCGGCAAAACCTTCCGTGTCATTTCCCCGAACAGAAAGCGTTATCGCACCATGCAGAGATGAGCGGGTTTTCAACTTTTCAGGCGTATCATCTGCCACAATGTGTCCGTTGGCAATGACAATAGCGCGGGTACAGACGGTTTCCATTTCCTCTAAGATGTGCGTTGAAAGAATAATGGCTTTTTCCGCGCTCATTTTGCGAATCATCAGCCGCACTTCATGTTTCTGGTTCGGATCAAGCCCGTCAGTCGGCTCGTCTAAAATCAGATATTCGGGATCATGCAGAATGCTCTGGGCAAAACAGACGCGCTGCTTGAATCCTTTTGAAAGCGTTGAAATTGTTTGAAATCTGACATCGTTGAGAAAACATTTTTCAATGGTGTCTTCGACCGTCTTTTTCCGAGCCGCGCCGTCAAAACCTCTGATCTCAGCGCAGAAGCCGAGATAATCCGAAACCGTCATATCAGGATAAACCGGAGCATTTTCAGGCAGATAGCCGATTTTTTTCCGGGCAGAGATAGATTGTTCCGAAATATCGTAACCGCCGATGACCGCTGTGCCTGAACTTGGGGGAATAAAGCCGGTAATCATTCTCATCGTGGTGGATTTTCCCGCGCCGTTAGGACCCAGAAATCCCAGTATTTCACCTTTCTGCACGGTAAAAGAAATGCCGTCAACTGCTTTTTTGTCGCCAAAATATTTTGAAAGACCCTTGACTTCAATCATAATTTCACACAAAGCTCCATAAATTTCAGAATATAAAATGATACAAAAATTATTTCCATTTTCGGTATTGTCAAGACCGGTTTTGAACAGAGCATAATCAAACACAGGATTCAAGTCAATGAACTTTTTTTGTATCAAAACTCAAAAACACTGGACATTTTATAAAAAATCGTGTCTGATTTTCATAACCCCACCCCCGACCCCTCCCCTGAAAGGAGAGGGGAGTTCTCCCCCTTCCCTTTCAGGGAAGGGGGCTGGGGGGGTTAGGTGTAACTCATAAGAAAGGAAATCCGTCATGCCCGCAGCAAAATTGGAAGAAGTGTATCGTTTTTGTCATAACAAGCCCATAACGCTTGCAGATTTTGATCAATTCTATGTAAATGCAGATCAGGGAAGAGGCAAGGGAATTTTCAATCGGCTCAGGCGCAAATTAACGGATCAGCCAGACGGCAGTCTGAAAATTCTGTTCGCCGGACATCGGGGATGCGGAAAAACCACCGAACTCGTCCGACTTCAGAAGCATATTGATAATGATTTCATTGTGCTGAACTTCTCCGTATTCAAAGAACTGGATATTCTCAACATTCATTATATTGAGTTGTTCATTGTTACGATGGAAAAGCTCTTTGAATTTGTTCAAAGCCACAACATCAATATTGCGAAAGAATACATTGACAACATCAAAAACTGGGTAACTTCGGAAGAAATTCAGAAAGTCCGGGAAAAGCATTTCGGCGCAGATATTGAAGCCGGAATCCAAAGCGGCATTGATGTTCCGTTTCTGGTGAAATTTTTCGGCAGATTCAGAAGCGCGGCAAAAGCCAGTTCTTCCATGAAAGAAACCTTGAAAACCACCGTAGAACCCAAGCTGAACGAACTGATTTGGCATTGCAACCGCCTGATTTCCGAAATAAAATTTCAATTGCCTGAAATCAATAAAAAAGGGCTGATCATTATCATTGAGGATTTGGATAAAGTGCCGATGAATAAGGCAGAAGAGCTTTTTTATCTGCATTCCGCGCAACTGATTCAGTTGAATTGCCATTGCATTTTCACGTTTCCCATTTCGCTGCTGTATCATATCCGATTCAAAACCGTTGCAAATAATTTTGATGAGCCGTCAGTTCTGCCCATGCTCAAGGTGGCTGAACGAAAAGGCGGTGAATGCAAATATGGGATTGACATTATTGAAAATATCATCAGGCAGCGCATGGAAATTTCCCTGTTTGAAGACCCTGCCATATTGAAAGACATGATCCGATACAGCGGCGGTTGTCTGTGGGATTTGTTCCGCATGATTCGGGATGCGGCAGACAATGCACTTGATTTCGGCAGATCAAAGATCAACCTTGAAGATTATACTTCCGCATATCTGTTTTTGAAAGCGGATTATGAGCGAACGATTGCCGATAACAAGGAAAGAGGAATCAAGGTGGATGAGTATTATGCCGCGCTGACGTTGTGCGCCAATGATCCTGAAAAAAAGCCCAAATTTTCAGACGTGATTCTTGACCTGATGAGTAATCTGACAATTCTCAATTATAACGGTGAAAACTGGTGCGATGTGCATCCGATGGTCAGGGATATTTTAAAAGAACGGAAGATGATCTGATTGTCTGAACCATGATTTTCAGGATTATAAGATTGCCAAGATTATACGGGATAAAAGAGTCCAGTAAGGACGACACATAATAGCCCGGAAATTCATTTCCGGGGAAGGGGAAGTTATGATTCACGGAGTCAGACAGAAAGCAGTTGTAGGTCAGAATGGTAAATCTGCTAAACAAGATACAACCGAATATCTGCTTTCAACAGCGGCAAATCGTAATCATCTTATACAAGCTATTGAGAATGTTGAAAAACGTGAAAATCTGATTGTTTTTACGCCAGAGGAATGGAATGAGAGGCAAAGGTATAATTTATGGAAAACATAAGAGAAAAAGCCGATTTTTCAGGAAGCATTGCCAGAATTGTCAATTTTCTCCGGCATACGCATGAAAGCGGATTTCTGTTCTGCGCCTGTAACAACCAGCGTCTGATTCAGGAAATCAACCGGCAGATTATTGAAAAAGCAAAACTGCATGATCTGAATATCCGGGATGTTTATATTTCTTATGATGATATGGATAATATCTTATCTTTATTAAGAAAAGCTTCGCATGAATCGCCGAATGGGATTATTATCAACAATCTGGATGAACTGATTGAGAGAACAGACGGCAGGTTTATCACGGATATCAATATGGGGCGGGAAATCCTAATTGACATGGGCGTTCCGATGGTGTTCTGGTTGTCAGAAGAAAATATTTCCCGTTTTGCAAATCAGGCAACAGACCTGTTTAACCGGAGAGACCGAAGCGTGGTGTCTTTTTCGGATTTGTCCGGCGTTCCGGCAAGCATGGAGCGGTTAGATGAGTTTTATGAACTCGGCTTCAAAAGCACGGAAGATTACAGCGGACTGAAGTTGAAAATCGGATTGATGGAAAAACAGCTTCAGGAGGCAAAAAAGAAAAACTATTCCGAAGAACGCATTGCCACAGAAATTGCTGCTGATTTGATTGAGTTGTATCTGAAAGCGTCTTTGTATCCTGAAGCCTTTCAGTTGTTTGAAGACTATCGCTCTCATTATGAAAATTCTTCTAATGTCAGATTTATCAATCTTTGCGGAAGGCTATATTATAAAAAGAGCGAGTGGAATAAGGCTTTAACGTACTTTTTGAAATCGGAACAGATATTAATTGAAGTCGGACATAAATTAGGATTGGGAGCGGTTTACAACGACATCGGCAAAATATACTACAAAAAAGGACAATGGGATAAGGCTTTGAATTATTTTATTATATCTGAGCAGATCGGGATTGAATTGGGAGACTGGGCAGGGTTGGAAGCAAATTATAACAACATAGGTAGAATCTATCGAAAAAAAGAGCAGTGGGACAAAGCATTGACATATTTATTGAAGGCTGAACAGATCGGAATTCAATTAGGAAACGGAGCAGGGTTGGGGACAACTTATAAGAACATCGGCACAATCTATGAAAAGAAAGGCGAGTGGGACAAGGCTTTGACGTATTTTCTTAAATCGGAACACATCAGGATTGAAGTCGGTGATCGAGCAGGGTTAGTTTGGACATATATTGGCATTGGTACAATCTATAGATTAAAGGGTGATTTTGCCAACGCTCTGGATTATTCTCTAAAATCAGAACTAATTAGTCTTGAAATCGGAGATCGTGCAGGGTTGGCATATTCTTATTTTAACATCGGAGTTCTCTATCTGAAAAAAGATGAAAAACAAAAAGCTAATCCATATCTGATTCTTGCTGAATACATTTCTAAAACGCTTGGCATGGATCATAAACTTTCCGAATGGTCATGGGTATTGAATCCGCTGATTGAAGAAATGGGGGAAGAGCGGTTTATGGAAGAGGGGAAGAAGCTGCTGGAGGAGCGGGAGATTGTCTGAACCGGGATTCACAGGATTTAAGGATTAACATGATTTAATCAGAGGCTTTATAAAAAAGGAAAATTTATGAAAACTTTTGCGTTAACTATTCCGATACAATCGGATATTTTACTGTCATTGAATCAGACGCCGGAAGAATTTGGCGATAATCTTAAAATGTGGGCAGCAATCAGCATGTATTATTTCGGTAAAATCAGTCTGGGGCGGGCAGCGTCTCTTGCCGGGTATCATCGCTATGATTTTGAAAAAATGCTTTCACGTCTGAATATTCCGATTTCATTGCTTGATGAAACTGATGCTGAAAAAGAATTTAACTTATTAGAGGACTTATGATGTTTTTGCTGATTGCTGATACAAGTCCGATCATATCGCTGTTACTGTTCGATCAATTTGAGACGTTGGAAATGCTGTTTCCCGACATAAGTATCCCGCAGGCAGTTTGGGAAGAATTGAACAATCATAACGAAATCCGAATATATAGCGTTTACCTATTGATTAAACAACATATCCGCAATGTCCGAACCAGCCTTTACAGTCATTTTCTGTGATCATATTCAAAGCTTCCGATACAGCTTCATTCAGAGCTTCTTCTGTCCCGGCTCCTGCTTTTCCCAGAAACTGTTTTACTTCCGACCGACACATTTCTATCGGTGATAATCCGGGAGAATACGGAGGAAGATAAATCAATTCCGCACCTTTACTTCCGATCAGTTCTTTCACTCCTTCAACCTTATGAGCTCCTGCATTATCAGTAATTACCACCTGTCCTTCTTCCGGCACCGGACATAAAAAATCACTCAGATAAGACAGGAAAACTTCTCCGTTAAGTGTTCCTTCGGAAGTCATACAGGCTTCCGTTTCTTCCGTTGACAGCGCTCCTATCGTCGATATCCTCTGCCCCTGGGACACAGGACGGGTTCCGGTTACTCTTTCTCCTTCCGGTGATCTTCCGTAAGGAAGAGTCATATTCAGCGTTGCTCCTGTTTCATCAGTAATATCAAAACTGAAAAATAATCAGGCATTATCAAAATATTCTTTAATGTAAGAACTGAATGTCAGACTTTTTACTGCTTCATTACTCATCCGG
>DYRC01000267.1 GCA_020718925.1 Desulfonema limicola | reverse complement strand
CCCGAAACAGAGAGGGGAGCAGTAGTTACTCCCCCTTCCCTTTCAGGGAAGGGGGCTGGGGGGTTAGGTTTAAAATTTCAGCATATTGAAACTCATCTGCCAGATCGGTCAGCGCGTCAGCGAGCGGCGCATTGATTGCGCGGATTTGCCCGATCACCGCAGATATAGCGTCCATATTACCCCGAATCGCGGCATTTTCCAACTCTTTTACAATCTCCGGCGGCAGAGCGGACACTGCCTCCGCTGTCAATGCCTTGCGATTCTCTTCTTTTGTCTGCTCAGAGTCCGGCAGAGTTTCTTCTTCTTCTTCATAAATATAGCATACTCCCAGATGCTTTTTCATCATATCAAAAAGTTCGTGTTCCCGGAAAGGTTTGCGGAGAAAATCATCGCAGCCCGCAGACAGCACGACAGTTCGCTCTTCTTCAAACGCGCTGGCAGTCAATGCGATAATGGCGGCAGAGTGTCCTTTTATCGTGCTTCGGATTCTTTTTGTGGCTTCATAGCCATCCATAACCGGCATCCGCATATCCATCCAAATCAGATGCGGTTCATACGATTCGCTTATCTCAACAGCTTCCTGACCGTTTACTGCTTCCCGGATGTCGAATCCGAGCGGTGCGAGGAGTTTCACCAGCAATCGGCGGTTGTCCGGTCTGTCATCAACTATCAGAATGCGATGCGTAATCTGTCCGGGCTGAAGCGCAATGATCCGCCGGGCAGGCTGCCTGATATTGACGCTGCCTGCATCAGCAAGTTTCACCTGAATATCAAATCTGAACAGCGATCCTTTTCCTAATTCGCTGAGAACCTTAATCTCTCCGCCCATCATCTGCACAAATTTTCTGCTTATGGCAAGTCCCAATCCTGTGCCTTCCTGCGCCCTTGCGCCGGATGTCTGAACAAAGGCATTGAAAACTGTGTCCAATTCGTCCGGGGAAATACCGGAGCCGGTGTCTTCGATTTCAAAGTGAAGAGTGAGAAGTGAAGAGTGAGAAGTGAGAAGTGAGGAATGAGAAATTGATTCTGCTTTCTCACTTCTCACTTCTACTTTCTCACTTTCCACCCTCACCGCCACTCCTCCTTCTTGGGTGAACTTGATTGCATTATTGAGCAGGTTAATCAGTATCTGTCTCAGTTTGACTTCATCGCCTCTGATATACTGAGGCAGATTGGGACTTCGCTCAAACATCAGTTGCAGGTTTTTTTCCTTAACTCTTAGCAAAAATAAATCTTCCAGTTCATCCAGCAGTTTATGAAGATCAAAACCGGTTTCATTGAGCGTGGTGCGTCCTGCTTCGATTTTTGATAATTCAAGAATCTGATTGATCAGCGTCAGCAGATATTCTCCGCTGCGTCTGATAATACTGACATTTTCCTGATGTTCGGGCGGAAGCGTCTGACTGTGTGCCATGACCTGAGCAAAGCCGATAGTTGCGTTCAGCGGTGTGCGGAGTTCGTGGCTCATATTTGCCAGAAATTCGGATTTGGCGCGGTTGGCAGATTCCGCAGCGTCTTTGGCGATTTGCAGCGCTTTTTCCATCTGTTTCCGCACAGAAATTTCTTTTGACAACTTTCTGTTCCAAAAAAGCGTTATTCCCATGATGATGATAAAAACCGCCCCGATTAAAATGAGCCATTTCAGGATTTCAGACCAGTTTGCTTTATATTCAAATCGGACAGGAATCCACTTTTTATAAATGGCGTCATGTTCTTCTTTGGTAATGGATTCAAGTGCTTTGTCAAGAATACCGCATAACAATGCCCAGTCTTTGCGGCACGCCATAGCAAGCTCGGTGCCGGGCAAGCCGGAATATGCCGCGACTTTGAGATTGTCCAATTTTTTTTTCTGAATAACATAACTTGCAGCGGCAAGATTTTCCAAACAAGCGTCTGCCCTGCCGAGCGAGACTGCCTCCAATTGCTCCGCCGGCGTCTTGACAAAATAGGGAATAATGCCGGGAAACTTGTCTTTCACTCTTGCATAAGTTGCCAAATTATTTACAAATGCCACCTTTTTTCCGTTCAGATCGCTCAACCCTTTTACAGATGGTTCATCTTTGGGCATAATGATGACAACAGGGGAAGAAAGATAAGATTGTGTGAAATCCATGTATTCTTTTCTCTCAGGGGTTTCGGTAACACATCCCAACACATCAATTTCCCTTTTTTTTGCCATATCAAGAACCTGCTGAAACGATGAAACATTGCTGACGATCTCCATGCGAATGCCAAGCCTTTCGCTGAGTAGTCTGATATAGTCAGCAGCTATCCCTTTAAACTCACCATTTTCCAAATACTGAAATGGGGACCACGCAATCCCCACCCCCACCCGAAGAGTTCGATGCTCTTTCAGCCATAAATCTTCTTCCGCTGAGAGTTTTACTGTTCTGTAATACTGTTTTTCAGGGTCAGATATTCGGGTTTCTTCTGCAAAAACAATATTTCCGATAAACAGTAATATAATGAGAATCACAGATTTCAGCTTCACAGTATCATCCTTTCAGATAAAATTTTACCCCATTACCCCTCCCCCAGCCCCTCCCCGAAACGGAGAGGGGAGTAATCACTCTTCCCCCCCTTCCCTTCCAGGGAAGGGGGCTGGGGGGTTAGGTACGAATCAGTCGCAGAATTTCAGCATAATCAAATTTTTCAGCCAATTCTGTCAGCGCATCCGCTAAACCGAAATGGCGATAAGCGCGGATTTGCTCAATCATTTCGGATATATGTTTTATATCGCCCCGGATCACCGCATTTTCCAAATCTTTCACCAATTCTGAAGGCAGCACGGTCAGGGGATCCGGCATCAGGACGTTCAGCGTCTTTTCCGCCTCCGCTCCCGAATCAATATCTTCAACTAATTTCAGATATGACTCCAACCCGAACTCAATATTTTCAATATCAAAATTTCCGGCATGAATCAGCAACTCGTTGCTCAAAGCAACAAAACATTCCAATGCGTATTGCTTTCCGAACTCTCCGAGCTGCTTTGCAAAGTCTTCAATATCGGCAAAATTCCGGCTTTCAAGAACGTTGTTGTATAACGGCGCAAACTCGTTTTCAAGACGCTGAATAATTTCAGGAAGCTTTTCAAGCGTTTCAGGAGACAAACGTTCTGCTTCGCTTTTCTCAGTTCTCACTTCACACTTCTCACTTTCTTCAGTGTAGGGAAGAAAGCGGGAAATTTCCTGAAACAATCCGGCGCGTTGAACCGGCTTTGTCAGATAGCCGTCAAATCCGGAGGCAAGGATGCGTTCTTTTTCGTGTGCCATCGCATGTGCTGTCAGCGCAATCACAGGAATTTTCTTTGAATGTTGTTTTATCCTTTTTGTGGCTTCATGTCCGTCCATGACCGGCATACCGATATCCATCAGAATAAGATCAGGAGACGTATATTCGACTGCGGAAACCGCCTGCCGCCCGTCTTCAGCTTCAAGGATGCAGACATTCATATCATTGAAAAACGCTTTCAGCAGCAGACGGTTGGAGTCGACATCATCAACAATCAGTATGACTGCATTTTCAAAGATGATATTTTCCGCAGATATGTTCTGTGCTTTGGCTTTCGGAGATGTGCCGGCAACTGCCACGTCATAAAGAACAATTTCAAAGACACTTCCTTTTCCCGGTTCGCTTTCAAGAATAATATTTCCGTTCATCATTTCAACCAGCCGCCGGGTAATTGCCAGCCCCAGCCCGGTTCCGCCGTATTTCCGATTACTCTGCCCATCCTGCTGCCGGAATGCTTCAAATATCTTGTCCTGTGATTCCGCCGGGATTCCGATCCCCGTATCTTCAATTCTGATTATCAGATCGAGCTTGCTGTGATCTTGTACAGAGTAAATCTTATTTGCAGAAACTTTGATGTATCCCTTTTCCGTGAATTTGACCGAATTGCCGATCAGATTGAACAATACCTGTCGGGTCCGTACCTCGTCCAACAGCAGGCTTTCAGGAATATCTTCTGCAACTTCTGTGATGAAATCAAGATTTTTCTGCGATATTTTCAGCGCGAAAATCTGTCTGATTTCATTAAAAATATGATAAGGATTCACCGGCTCATACTGAACATCCAGCTTTCCGGCTTCGATTTTAGACAGATCCAGAATATCGTTAATCAGGGTGAGCAGACTTTTGCCGCCGGACTGAATTGCCTGAAGATAGTTTTTCTGCTGTCCGTCTTTTATAGATAACGACAGCAGTTCTGTAAAACCGAGAATCGCATTCATGGGCGTTCGGATTTCATGGCTCATGTTGGCAAGAAATTCGGATTTGGCACGGTTGGCGGCTTCTGCCGCTTTTTTGGCTTCTTCAAGTTCTGAAAATGTTTTTTCAAGCCGGTCATTCACCTGAATAAGCGTGGCGTTTTTCTCCTGTAATTCGCCGGTTCTTTTAAACACTTCCTGCTCAAGCGTTTTGCTGTATTCTTCTGATTTTTCATAAAAACTCTTGAGCTTTTCGCTCATGTCCGCAAATGTTGCCGCCAGTATGCCGACCTCGTCTCCTGAACGGATTTTCACAATATCCGAAGAAATCGAAAAATTGCCTTCGGATAGTTTATGAGCAGATTTTGTAAGATGAATAATGGGTTTCACAAATTCGGAGGACAGAATGAACACGATAATCAGGGATACAAGGATAAACCCCGAAGATGTGAATACGGATTTATATATCAGGCTGTTGACGGTTGCTGCTATCTGTCTTTCAGAGTTTCCTATTTCTGCTTTGAGAACTTTCAAGGTATAAACCACCTTTAATACGCCCCACGGCTGAATGCTGATCCGGATAGGATTTATAAATTCAATCGCAGACTCATCCGCGTTTGAAGATTCTATGGCAGTCATGGTTTTATCATTCAGTGCCGCTCTGACTTTCTCATCGTTTAATGTGGTATGAATCAGTTCGGGATGCAGCGAGTGAACAAAAACAGTACCTGACGCATCTGTCAGGACAGCATACGCGATATCCTTATGTTCTTTAACGCCATTGCTGATGCTTTCTATAACCCCTGAGAAATTATACGCGGCAATATCTTTTTCTATCAGTGCAGAAAGATTCGATACAACCCCCTTGCCGCGCACGATCATATTTTCCTTCATCAGTTCTGTGCGTTTGTATAATTCTTTTTCCATCATTGTTTTCTGATAGTTTATCTGTATGTATGTCAATATCACCACAACGCCGACAACCAGCATGGTCATCACGATCATCAGTTTCCATCTGATGCTCCAGCGGATAGCGGGAATCTGTTTTATATCCTCCATAATGATTTACTCCTTTTTTGTTTTGATGAAGCGGGAAATTTCCTGAAATAATTCCGCGCGTAGGAACGGTTTGCTCAGATAGCCGTCAAATCCGGCAGCGGTAATCTGTTTTTCATCATCCGGCGTTGCATATCCTGTAACCGCAATCACAGGAATATCCTTTAATGTTACGTCCTCTTTTATCAGTTTTATTGCTTCGTATCCATCCATAACCGGCATGCTGATGTCCATCAGAATAATATCCGGCGGCGTATGTTGTGCGGCAGTAATCACCTCCCGCCCATCTTCAGCTTCAATGAAACAGATATTCATGTCCTGAAAAAATTCTCTGAGCAGCGTTCGGTTATCTTCAGCGTCATCAGCTATCAGTATCGTTATATTTTCAAAGACGATATTCGCATAATCCGCATCCCATTTCTCACTTCTCACTTCCCATTTCTCACTTCTCACTTCCCATTTCTCAC
>DYRC01000266.1 GCA_020718925.1 Desulfonema limicola | reverse complement strand
TAAGAAATCAATCTGATAACGGTGAAATATGCGAATTCCTTCCAAAGAAGAGTGCTTTCAACTGCTGTGTGAAACAGACACGATGGATCATATTGCCCATCATTCCTTTCAGGTCTGCCGGGTGGCAATGTGTCTGACAGACAAACTCACAGCCCAAAATTTTGTTTTAAACCGCGATTTAATCGAAGCTGCTGCCATACTCCATGATGTTACCAAAACCCGCAACATCCGAACCGGTGAAAGACACGCTGAAACCGGCTCAGATATGCTTAACGATATTGGCTATCCTGAAGTGGCTGATCTCATCCGCCAGCATGTCCGGCTGGATGTTTATGGCTTGGCAATTCCCAATGAGGCGGAAATTGTCAATTATTCGGATAAACGGGTCTTGCATGAAAATATTGTCAGCCTTGAGGATCGGATGGCATATATTCTGGAACGCTATGGAACAACCCCTGAAAGCCGGGTATATATTGCCATCAATTGGAAAAAGACTCAGGAACTTGAAACCAAGCTGTTTCATCATCTGACTTTTTTGCCGCAGGAGCTTCAAACACAGGTTGACGCTGAGAAGAATTTCAGGAAATTTTCGGATTGGCGCAATAATTTTGCATCTGCTATGAAGAAGTATTGATCTTATGCTGAAAATCTGTTATTCTATACAGATTAAGATGTATTTTGTGAACAAAATCTTTAACATAAACCAAAGGAGAAGGAAGGAATGGAAAACGAAAGAATGCCTGATGATAAGCCCAACGCAGCGTCGGATATTTTGGAAAAGATCACGGCATTTATGCTTGCGCGGAAAGGAATTGCAATCCGCTTTCTTTACACGGTGATGTATTATCTTATCTTTGTCATTCTGACAACGCTGGTCAATATCTGTGCGGTGGTTCAATATGTGTTTTTGTTTGCTACGACAAAACCCCATGAGCAGCTCAGAAAATTTTCCAATAAGATCAACACCTACACCTACAAAGTGATGCGTTATATGACCGTAACCGAAAATACGCGTCCCTATCCTTTCAGCGATCTTCCGCCGGACGTAGAACCGATTGAGGAAGAAATCAAGTTTTAATCATATCAGCCTGATATGCCCCCTCTCTTTAAAGGGCTACTCTATGCACAGAGTAGCCATCCTTTAAAGAGATTAGTGAAAATTGCCCCCCTCTTCACTGATTACACCCTTAAAACTTGACATTTATTCTGAATATGATAAAAACATCATCAAATTAACGCCTTGAATTGAGGCATCATTTTGTCAGAGAAAGCAAAGCATTATGGCAGAGTTCCGGCATCTGTATCCGTTCAAACCCAATTATCTGAAATTAAACGGCATTAACTATCATTATGTGAATGAAGGCAAAGGCGAGCCGATGCTCATGCTTCACGGCAATCCGACATGGTCGTTTTATTATCGCGCATTAATCAAAGAATTTTCAAAACAATTTCAGGTTATTGCGCCGGATCACATCGGATGCGGGCTTTCGGATAAACCGGATGCCGCACAATATGATTATCAGCTTCAATCCAGAGTGAACGATCTTGAATCATTGCTGGAATATCTCGGAATAACAAAAAATATCACACTGATTGTGCATGATTGGGGCGGGATGATCGGCGCGGCTTACGCGGTTAAATATCCTGAAAGAATTTCCCGGCTGATTGTGATGAACACTGCCGCATTTTTTCCTCCGGGCAGCAAAAAAATTCCGTTGCGCTTATGGCTGATCCGAAATCTGAAATGGTTCGGCGCACCGGCGGTATTGGGATTGAATCTGTTTTGCCGGGCAGCGTTATATATGGCATCGTACAAAGGCTTGTCAGAAGAGGTGAAAGCCGGATTGATTGCGCCGTACAACTCTCCGAAAAACCGGATTGCCACCTTGAAGTTTGTGCAGGATATTCCCCTGACGCCCCAAGATCCGTCTTATGCGCTGGTGGACTCCGTAGAAAAAAATCTGCATAAACTTTCTGATATTCCCATGCTGATTTTGTGGGGAAAACATGATTTTGTTTTTGATTCGGATTATCTGAGCGAGTGGCAGCGGCGTTTTCCACAGGCTGAGGTTCATCATTTTTCAGATGCAGGACATTATGTGCTTGAGGATCTGCCGGATGATGTGATAAGGATAATAAAAAACTTTATTGTCCGAACTTAACACTTAACACTTAACACTTAACACATCGTACTCACTTATGAATACAGCAGATGAGAGTTCCTGGGTCAACGTGGCGAATTACCTGAAACGGATGGCAGAACGTCAGCCGTACAAGCGGGCTGTTGTCTATCCGGCAGGCTGGGATGACAACGGGCGGGTGGCTTATACGCATCTGACGTTTCAGCAATTGGATCGGGAATCCGATCTGATCGCGCATGGGCTGGAATCCTGCGGAATCATGCGGGGAACGCGGACGATTCTGATGGTAAAACCCAGTCTGGAATTTTTTGCCTTAACTTTTGCGATGTTCAAAGTGGGCGCGGTTCCGGTGATGGTGGATCCGGGGATGGGCATCAGACGCATGATTGCCTGCCTTCAGGAAAGCAACGGCGAAGCGTTTATCGGCATTCCGATGGCTCATGTCATCCGAAAGATTTTTCCGAAATATTTCAAAACGGTAAAGAAATGGGTTACCGTAGGTACGCGCTGGTTTTGGGGCGGTCATACGCTGAAGCACTTTCTTTCTATGCACTGGGAGCCGTATCCGGTGGCAAAAACCCATGCCAATGAAATGGCGGCAATTCTGTTTACCACCGGCAGCACAGGACCTGCCAAAGGCGCGATTTATACGCATGGCATGTTTGACGCGCAGATTCGCCATATTCAATCTCATTTCGGAATCGGAACAGATGAGATCGATCTTCCGACATTTCCGCTCTTTGCCTTATTTGATCCGGCGCTGGGCATGACTGCCGTAATTCCGGATATGGATCCGACCCGACCTGCTCAGGTTGATCCTGAAAAAATCATTGATGCTATTTTCAGTCAGGGCGTTACCAATATGTTTGCCTCCCCCGCGCTCTTAAAGCGGGTCGGCTTTTACGGAAAAGCAGCAGAAATCAAGCTTCCTACGTTGAAACGGGTGATTTCCGCAGGCGCACCGGCATCAGTTGCCAGCCTTGAAGCATTTTCTTCTCTGCTGGAAGAAACCGCAGAAATTCATACGCCTTACGGTGCAACCGAAGCCATGCCGGTATTATCTGTTACTGCCAAAGAAATTTTGAAAGAAACCCGAAAATTTACCGAACAGGGATATGGGATGTGCGTGGGGCGTCCGGTGGAGGGAATTGATGTCCGGATTATCCGCATCACGGATGAACCGATTGAGCAGTGGAACGATGAACTGATGCTGCCGAATGGCGAAATCGGAGAAATTACCGTGAGCGGCGATGTGGTCAGCCGGGAATATTATGAACGCGCCAAAGACAATGCGTTGTCTAAAATCAAAGACGGCAATCAATTCTGGCACCGCATGGGAGATTTGGGCTGGCGCGATAAGAAGAATCGGGTCTGGTTCTGCGGGCGCAAAAGCCACCGGGTCATCACGGAAAACGGAACGCTGTTCACCATTCCCTGTGAAGCCATCTTTAATCAGTATACGGGTGTTTCCCGAAGTGCGTTGGTCGGCGTTGGGGCGCCGCCGAATCAGAAGCCGGTGATCTGGATCGAATTGGAAAATCCGAATGCAGACAGAGAGCAGGTCAGAACAGAACTTTTGAATATGGCGGCTCAGAACGATATGACCAAAGATATCCGAACCGTGTTGTTTCATAAATCTTTTCCGGTAGATATCCGGCATAATTCCAAAATTTTCAGAGAACAGTTGTCTGAACTGGCAACAGAGGGCAAAGAAGGCTGATCCCCTTTGTAAATGGAAAATTCTTGCAAAATCCGATTATATCTGATAAATAATTCTTCTTAAAATTAATAAGGGAACAGAGCCTTACAGCGGTTCCGACTTTGCATAACCTTTAAGGAAAAAAAGGAGCGTTAAACAAATGGCTTACGATGCAACAAAAATGGCCGACTGGCAGATTTCCGAAGCTGCTGAAGTGAACATGCCTACTCCGGATCAGTGGAGAGAGAAAATGGGACTTCAGAAAGATGAAATGCTTCCTATGGGCAGACTGGCAAAGCTTGATTTCTTGAAAATCAGCGAACGCCTGAAAAACAGACCGGACGGAAAGTATATTGAAGTAACCGCTATTACCCCGACACCTCTGGGCGAAGGTAAAAGCACGACCTCTCTGGGTTTGATTGAAGGTCTCGGCGCTCGCGGCAAAAACGTCGGCGGCGCACTTCGTCAGCCCTCCGGCGGACCTACCATGAACGTCAAAGGAACCGCAGCCGGCGGCGGTAATGCGCTTCTGATTCCCATGACCGAATTTTCTCTGGGTCTTACCGGCGACATCAACGACATTATGAACGCTCACAACCTTGCTATGGTGGCAATGACCTCCAGAATGCAGCATGAGCGCAATTATAATGACGAACAGCTTGCCCGTCTGACCAAAATGCGCCGTTTGGACATTGACCCGACCCGCGTTGAAATGGGCTGGATCATGGACTTCTGCGCTCAGGCAATGAGAAATATCATCATCGGTATCGGCGGACGCACAGACGGTTTCACCATGCAGTCAAAGTTCGGCATCGCAGTAGGTTCCGAATGTATGGCAATTCTGTCCATCATCAATGATCTGGCAGACCTGAAGAAACGCCTCAATGAAATCACCGTTGCTTTCGATAAGAGCGGCAAGCCCGTTACCACCGGTGATTTGGAAGTCGGCAATGCGATGACCGCGTTTATGCGGAACACCATTAACCCCACCCTGATGAGTTCTGCTGAATATCAGCCGGTTCTGGTTCATGCAGGACCGTTTGCGAATATCGCAGTGGGTCAGTCTTCCATTATCGCAGACCGCATCGGTCTGAAAATGTTTGATTATCATGTAACCGAGTCCGGATTTGCAGCAGACATCGGATTTGAGAAATTCTGGAACGTCAAATGCCGTTACAGCGGACTCAAACCGCATGTTTCCATTCTGACCACCACCATCCGCGCACTCAAGATGCACGGCGGCGGACCCAAAGTTGTTGCCGGTATCGCTCTGCCCGAAGCATACACGAAAGAAAACGTAGCTCTGGTTGAAAAAGGCTGCGAAAATATGGTTCACCTGATCAACGTGATCCGTAAATCCGGTATCAATCCGGTTGTCTGCGTCAACTGTTTCCATACAGATACCGAAGCTGAAATCGCTGTGGTCAGAAAAGCTGCCGAAGCTGCGGGCGCACGCTGTGCCAAGTCTGAGCATTGGGCAAAGGGCGGTCAGGGCGCATTGGAACTTGCTGATGCGGTTATTGACGCCTGTAACGAAAAGAATGAATTCAGATTCCTGTATCCGCTTGAAATGAAGCTGCGTGATCGCGTTGCCAAGGTTGCCAAAGAAGTTTACGGCGCAGACGGCGTATCTTGGACAGCAGAAGCCGAAGCAAAAGCCAAAATGCTTGAAAACGATCCCAAGTATGCGGATTTTGCAACCATGATGGTTAAGACTCACCTGAGTCTGACCCATGATCCGGTATTGAAGGGCGTTCCGAAGAACTGGACGTTGCCGATCAGAGACGTTCTCATTTATTCCGGCGCGAAATTCCTCTGCCCGTGTGCAGGAACCATCAGCCTGATGCCCGGCACAAGCTCCAACCCGGCATTCAGAAGAATTGATGTTGA
>DYRC01000265.1 GCA_020718925.1 Desulfonema limicola | reverse complement strand
TCAATGCGGACAGGGATGACAAAAATTTCATCATCGGGAAATTCGTTGAGCATATCCAAAGCCATTTTGAGTTCTTTCTGAACAAAGCCCCGTGTTGAAAGGGATTTTGAAGACAGCACTGCCAGAAAATGGGAACATTCTCTGATTTCTTTGCTGATGATCGTCCTCCACTTCTGACCCGGCAGCAAATCTTCCTTGTCCAGCCAAGTTTTTATTCCGGCTTTTTCAAGGTCTGCCATGAGCTTTCGTGCTGTCTCAATATCTTCTCTGGCGTAGCTGATGAAAATTTTCATAGTTTCTGTTTCCGAAATTGTGATTCGTATTTCAGACACTATACTTCAGATATTCCGAAACATTCAAGGTGATTCTTGCGTTAATATCGGGTATCCTATCAGAGCGTGAACAGATTGCTGCACGAAAGGCAATCCGTATCACCGGTTATGGCATTGAGACTCTCAAAATTGTTCGGAAGTTCTGCCGATTTCTGGCTCAATACACAGCGGGCAACGGATTTGTGGGATGCAGAACAGAAATCCAGCGATGATATTGATCGTATTCAGACAATTCAGTTCTATCAACCTATGGTACTTTGATAAAAATAGAAACTATTTTATTTTACTCACAATTTTCAAGTTCCCTGATAAGCTGCCGAATCTCCGCTTTGCTCAACTCAAGTTTTGCTTTTCCGCCACCGGGATGCGATATGCTTAACACGCCGCCGTCATTGCTTCTTTCAACTGACCATTTTTGTCCTTCGGAAAATTTCTGAGACTGCGCCAGCCAATCATCCGCGTCAAATTCGGAAATCTGTATCAATACGCCGAAAGCATGTTTGGGATGAATGAAAATTTCTTTCCAATACGCATCTTTATATTCGTTGTATCCGAAATAGGGAATGCCGTGCTTATCCAGTTGTTTTATTGCTTCCTGAATATTCGGCGTTTGCAGGGTGATATGATGAACGCCCCCGTCTTTATGTTTGAGAAATCCATCCAAAAAACTTCCCTGTCCGGTGGGATTTAAAATTTCAATACGCGACAGATCGCCCAAAGATAAAATCTGCCAGCGATATTTCATTCGGGGATCAGTTGCAGAAGCTCCGGGGACTGCACCAAGAATATCTTGAAAAAAAGACATTGCTTTTTCAGGATATTTTACAGCAAGCGATACGTGGTCAATACGGGAAATCATCTTATCCTCCTTACAATTTTTGTCAGAAATATACGCATTTCTTCTATCCGAAATATATATCCGAAGGCAAGAAAAAGCGGAATAAATACTACGCCGATAATCAGACAGATTGCCAAACTACCTGAAAAAAAAGAAGAATCAATATGTGAAAGATAGGTGTTTTTTAAATTTTCCAATATAATACCAATCAGCAGACTGATCAGTGTAACTTTTTCCAACACCAGATAAACGCTTCGGCTCTCCTGATTCCGAGTCCGCCGATTCCAAAGCGCATATAACAGCATCACCTGACAGATAGCGGACAACGAAATTGCCAACGCAACGCCGGCTGCTCCCATAAACCGCATTCCGTAAAAATACAGCGGCAGGCTCAGAACTACGGCTATTGTTCCGAAAATTGCCGGAAAAACCGTATCCTGAGCAGCATAATAGCCTCTGACCACAATGGTCTGATATGCAAACGCGGTTGCGCCAATCAATAGATATGCAAGAACTTCGGCGGTCAGCGCGGTTGCAGCAGCGTCAAATCGCCCGCGTTGGAACAATATCAGCACGACTTCTTTTCTTAAAATTATCAGCAGAACCGAAAAAGGAATAATCAGGGACAGGTAGCGCAAGGTATCATTGAGCATACGGTTCATTTCATTCAGTTTGTTTTCAGCGAAAAGTCTTGTCATAAACGGAAAAGAAGCAACACCGACCGCCTGACCGAAAAAACCGACCAGCATCAGCATGACCCGCAGCCCGTAATTCAAGGCGGAAATACTTCCTTTGGGAAGATATGAGCCGAAAATTTTGAGAAAAATTTCTGTGGAAAAAGTCATAGTCAGCCCAAGCATCAGCGGCAGTGTGAGACAGATATATTTTTTCAAATCCGGATGCCGCAGATCAAAGCAAAAGCGAAATATCATGCCGACTTTTTTTGCGCCATGCCATTGCAGAACAAAATTGCCGATAAATGCCCCGGCAAATACGCCATACGAAAAGGCTTCCATGCCAATGTAATGCCCCAATGCAAGACCGCCCGCGATAATTCCCATATTGTAAATCAACGGAGCTAATGCCGGAATGGCAAATTTTTCTTTTGCAAACTGAACAGCGGTAAACAAACCGCCTGCAAAAAAGAAAAACTGGGCGGGCAGAATAATCCGGGTCATTTTTACTGCTGCATATTTCACTGCCGGGTCTTTTAAGCCGGGCGCAAGCAGATCAATCAGTTGGGGGATAAAAAATTCGGCAAAAATGATAAAAAAAATCAGGATGCTTCCGAAACAGGTCAGAATGATTGAAAATACTCTCCAGCCTTCATCTTCGCGGTTTTGTGCCAAATAATGAGAAAATATGGGAATAAATGTAACGGAAAGAAAGCCGCTGGCTAGGATATGATTTAAAATTTCAGGAATGACAAAGGCGATCTGATATGCGTCAACATCGCCTTTTGCGCCGCCGACATAAGCAATCACCATCTCTCTGAACAAGCCTATGACGCGGCTTAAAAATACGGAAGCCATCATCAACAGCGAGGCGATGCCGACTTTTTTATATAAAGAAACAGACACAATTATAAAATATAGCGACTCAGGTCTTCATTGCTCTTGATGTGTTTAAGTTTGTTTTCCACATCAGAAGCTGTGATTCCGACTTGCTTTTTCTCCATATCCGGGGCATCGAACAAAATATCTTCCAACAGACATTCCATAATCGTATGCAGCCGTCTTGCGCCGATATTTTCAGTCATAAGATTGACTTCTTCGGCAATAGCCGCAATTTTATCCACTGCGCCATCGTCAAAGGTCAGGTCAATACCTTCGGTCTCCAGCATGGCTTTATATTGAAGCAGAAGCGCGTTTTTCGGTTCAGTAAGAATCTGAATAAAATCCGCTTTGCCCAGTGAATCCAACTCTACCCGAATCGGGAAACGTCCCTGAAGTTCAGGGATTAAATCCGAAGGTTTGGATGTATGAAATGCTCCGGCAGCAATAAACAGAATATGATCGCTTTTAACAGGACCGTATTTGCTGGTAATGGTTGAGCCTTCGACAATCGGCAGCAGATCTCGCTGCACCCCTTCTCTGGACACATCCGGACCATGACCACCGTCTTTTCCCACAACTTTATCAATTTCATCCAGAAAAATGATGCCGGACTGCTCCACTTTCTCAATTGCCGCGCTCACCACTTTATCCATATCTACCAATCGCTGCGCTTCTTCCTGAGAGATGATTTCCATCGCTTCAGGCACTTTGACTTTGCGGCGTTTGGTATTTTTGGGCATGATACTTCCGAACATATCCTTGAAATTAATGCCCAATTCTTCCATACCCACATTGGAAAAAACTTCCACCACCGGCATGGCTCGCTCACTTACTTCAAGATCAACATAACGATTTTCCAATTTTCCATTGCGAAGCATGGTACGGAGTTTTTCGCGGGTGGGCGAGGTACGTTCCGGTGTTTCGATAATGGCTTCAACGGTTATGTCGTCCGTCTCCTCAGTTTTTTCAACCGGTTTGGCAGGAAGCAGCAGATCAAGCATCCGTTCTTCGGCAATATGACGGGCTTTTTCCCGAACAGATTCCTGTTCTCTGGATTTCATCATGTTGACAGTCAGTTCCACCAAATCTCTGACCATAGATTCCACATCTCTGCCCACATAGCCGATTTCCGTGAATTTAGACGCTTCAACTTTGATGAAAGGGGCATCCGCCAGCTTGGATAATCTTCTGGCAATTTCGGTTTTTCCAACGCCTGTGGGACCGATCATAATGATATTTTTGGGCGCGATTTCATCTTTGAGTTCATTGGAGACCTGCTGTCTGCGCCAGCGATTTCTCAAGGCAATGGAGACAGAGCGTTTGGCTTTGTGCTGCCCGACAATATACTTATCAAGCTCTTTGACAATTTCCGAAGGTTTCAGTGTGCTGCTCATTATCTTACAACTCTTCTATGGTTACAGTATGGTTAGTATAAATGCAGAGTTCTGCCGCAATGGTCATGGCTTCCTGCACAATGGCTTTGGCATCCAATTCAGAGTGATGGATAAGCGCCATTGCCGCAGACTGCGCCGCAACGCCGCCGGATCCGATAGCGATAACGCCTTCATCCGGCTCAATGACATCGCCGTTGCCTGAGATGAGAAAAATCCGTTCACCATCTGCCGCAATCATCATGGCTTCCAAACGCCTCAGATATCTGTCGGTGCGCCAATCCTTAGCCAATTCCACTGCGCTTCGCGTCAGATTGCCATTATATCGCTCCAGTTTGGTTTCCAATCGCTCCGAAAGATTCATCGCATCTGCCGTAGCACCTGCAAATCCGACAATGATTTTGTCATTGTAAATGCGCCGGACTTTTTTTGCTTTGTGTTTAACTACGGTTCCTCCGAGCGTTACCTGTCCGTCGCCTGCAACCGCAAGTTTTCCTTTATGCCGGATAGCAAGAATAGTAGTTCCGTGAAAACTGTCGTTCATACGTCTCACCATTTAATCAGCGATTCGAGTTCCTGCCAAGTACTGACTTCAATAAACGGATGCTGCTGCCGATTCCATGGCTGTTTGAACAAAATCGGTGTGATTCCGGCATCTTTAAGCAGAAAACAGGTATCCAGTCGGTCTTCCACAAAATATGAAATTCCCCGACTTTTCAAAACATCTGATTTTGCTTCAAATGAGCCGGTGGCAATGATGTCAATAGCTTGTGGTTCAAGAGGCAGTTCCTGTGTCATCCACTGATGAATCGGACCAAGATGCGGACGGGCAGTTACGAATAATACAGGGCTGTGATGCTTTCCCAGTCTGCCCAAAACATCCGGTGCGCCGTGAATAGGTTTCAACACAGCGGAATAATTGCCATCAATGAGTTTTACAACAATGTCATGGATAATCTTTTTATCTATATCCAGACATTCCTCAAGCATATAAGTGCGAATATCCTGATAACGAATATGTCGGATATTGTATTCATCGCGGGCAATATCCAAAAACAACGTCATGGTATCTGCAATTACGCCATCAATATCAAAAGCCACAGAAGACGGATCAATCATCGCCGACATAGTTTTTACGCTACTCTTCTGGTTTTTTTCTTAAGATTGATCATGCGGCGTTTGTAAATTTTTGCCATTTTCATATCATTGGCTTCTACTGCTGACAAATGTTTTACGCGAACAGTCCGCATTTTCTGCTTGATTTCACGCACAGTGCTGCTTTTGTGTTTGCTGACTTCTTCTGCAATGCCTCTGGATTTTCTAATCTCAGAGACCAGTTCATCTTTGTTCATGCCGTGAACGCCGCTGATTCCGGGAATAGTCATCGCTAATTCCCGCAACTCTTTGGCAGTCATCTTTGCTAAAGGTTTTTCCTTGTTTTCATCTTTTTTACCCATGCCTATCGTTCTCCTTTCCATGAAAAGACAAAAAAGGGGCTGTTTCCCCGATTATTTCCAAATATAAAAGTTTAAATCTTTTTTTTATGATGTCAACAAAATAAAAGAAGCCCGATCAGTCTGAGTGATCGGGCTTCAGGAAGGGATTTCCGGCGGC
>DYRC01000264.1 GCA_020718925.1 Desulfonema limicola | reverse complement strand
TATTTATTCTTTCAAAATTATAAATCCTGCTTGCTTAAAATCTTCATCAAATGTCAACACTTCAGTTATTCCTTTTTCCCACATCACCACAAATGAAATACAATCTACTAAGCCCCATTTTTTATCCTGATATTTTTGATATAGTTCAAAACCTTTTTGGAAGAGTTCATTATTTACTCTCACTACTTCAGCATTTTTTGTAGTTTGAAATGACTTGATAACCTCTATAGCTTGTATCTTATAGCTTTTTGATAATGCGTTTCCGATTTCAAGAAGAACTGCTGATGTTGTTATCAGATAGGCATTTCCAAATTTATAAGATAATGCTTCAGCCAATTTATGATATTGATCTTTCTCGTTAATCAAAGCAATTATAAAAGATGTATCTGCAAAGATTTTTTTACGCAACACTGTCTTCCTCAATATTGTACAAGTCTGCTTTTATTGAAAAATCAGGCGGTGCAGAAATTTTTATCTTTCGCAATCTTGCCATCAGATTATCTTCTACATCATCTTTCTTAAAACCTTTGATAATATTGTAAATTTCTTCTAAATACGGCATGGGTAGTTTTTCCATTTCAGCAATTACTTTTTCCATTGTAATCATAGGTCTGACTCCTTACCCCTAAAAACGCGGGAATGCAAGAGATGTTCCGCATCCCCGCCATAAAATTAAGCCAAATGCCGATCAATCAGTTCTACCAAATCAATAGCAACTAATTTGCCTTCCAATCCGCTGGTCTTGATCGCGTCTTCAAGATTGACCATGCAGAACGGACAGGCGGTTACGATGACGGTCGCGCCTGCTTTTGCCGCCATTTCCACGCGCAGTCTGCCCATGCGGGTTTCTTCCACAGGCTCATAAAACAGCATCAATCCGCCGCCGCCGCAGCAAAACGACCGATCTCTGCATTTTTCCATCTCAATTCGCGTCAAGCCCGGAATTGCGTCAAGCACCTGACGGGGAATATCATACATTTCGTTATGACGACCCAGATAACAAGGATCGTGATACGCATAAATCGCACTAGGGTCTTCCACATTTTTCAACTTGATTTTGCCGCTCGTTACCGCATCCGCAATGATTTCACTGATATGAAATACCGGCGGTAAGTCTTTGTAATCTTTTTTCAAGGCATTGTAGGCATGAGGATCAGCAGTTACAATGCGTTTGACCTTAGCTTCCAAAATCGCTTCGGTATTTTGGCTTTTCAAATCCTGAAAGAGCATTTCCTCACCGAATCGGCGCACATCATGCCCGCTGTCTTTTTCGGATTTACCCAGTATGCCGAAATCAACGCCCGCCGCGCTCAGAACTCTGGCGGTTGCTTTGCCGATTTCCTGAATCCGGTCATCATAACAGGTGATACTGTCTGCAAAATAAAGCGTTTCTGCGGTATCGCCTTCATCCAGCATTTTCACAGTACAGGTTTCAGGCAGATCATTGACCCAATCTGCGCGTTTTTTCTCCATTTTGCCCCAGGGATTGCCGCGTTTTTCAATTGCCTGAAGTGCCTTTTGCAAGGATTTCGGAACACTGCCGTCATCCACCATACCGCGCCGCAAATCCACAATTTTATCAATATATTCGATAAAAATGGGGCATTCTTCTTCACACGCGCCGCAAGTCGTACATGACCAGATTTCATCTTCGGAATAAATCGAACCGATCAGCGGATCGCCTTTGGTGAAATCGCCTTTGAGCGGATAGTGTTTGAAAGCGTATTCTCTGGCTTTGATTGAAATAAAACGGGGCGAAAGCGGACGTCCGACCGCATTGGCAGGACATTGATCAGAGCATCGTCCGCAGTCTGCACAGGAATAAAAATCCAGAATGTTCTTCCATGTAAAATCTTCAAATTTTTTGACGCCGAAAGTTTTGAGTTCATCAAGCTTGGTCTCATCAATACCCCATCTGACCGGCTTGACCGAGCCTTTGTTCAGTTTTGCAAAAAAGACATTGGGAATTGAGGTGATGACATGAAAATGCTTGCCAAACGGCAAAAAGTTCAGAAACGTGAAAAATATCAGCTCATGGGTAAAATAACCGCAGAGATGAAGGCTCTGAAGTTTGGCAGGAGAGAAAAATCCCAACAGATGCGTAAAAAACCACGTCAGAGTTAAGGGTACAAGAATCTGACTCGTTGCCATGCCCTTCTGAATTTCAGCAGCAGCCAGAGTTCCCTCAAATAAAGAATCCGCAATCATCAAGCCGGAGATCATCAGCAATACGAAAATCGCTTCGGATGTATGCGGTTTGCCAAGTGCCGGCGGAACTTCATAACGTTTGGGCTTAATAACCAGCCGGTTAATCATCGCGCCGATACAGCCAGCCAGAACAACGGTGGCAATCAGGTCTTTCAAGATACCATAAATATGACCGAGCGTTCCATCCATCAGCGGCAACGTATAGCCGTCTTTAAGTCCCATAATGACCAGCGTTATCGAATGCAGGGAAATAATCATAAATCCTGCAAAGATAGCAATGTGAATTACGCCCGCGAGCATATAGCGGGGCTGCCGATACTGACCAATAGCATACTTTATCATCTTCCATGCCCGCTCAGGAAGACGATCCATCCTGAAATCCGCCTCGGACAAAACCAGAGGCGCAAGCCGTTTGGCAATGATATAGGCGAATATACCTATGCCCACGATTGGAAATAAGAGCGAAAAAAATGCTGCGGGGATTATTCCCAAAATAAATGCCTTTGCCGGAGAAATCAATGCTGCTTCCATTTTTTACCTGTGTTCCCCTTTCATGTTGTATATTAGGTTAAAATCCAAAATGAATGAACATTCATTCATTTCATAACAAATTGAATCTGACGCGTCAAGAAAAAAAATAAGCTTAATCATCATCAGGCTTAAAATCTTTTAGATAGCATGTAATGTTTGTTAAAACAACTAAAAAAGATGGACTTGGTGATTCAGAATGAAATAGGAGTTCCGCAGTTGAAAAACTGCTTTTTTGTTGTTTTTTTCACCCAATCATGGCATATTTTTATCATGGAAAATATTTTTACCCCAAAAACCGAAATTGATTGCAGAATCAGAAAACTTCAGGCGGAGTTGACTGAACATGGCATTGACGCCGCGCTGATTCTGCAAAATACGGACTTGTTTTATTTTTCCGGAACCATTCAGCAATCTCATTTATATGTTCCGGCACAGGGTCCGCCGCTGCTGATGGTAAAAAGAAGCCTTGAACGTGCGATTGCCGAATCGCCGATTGAAACAATAGTTCCTATTTCAAGTTCTAAACAGATTCCGGCAATATTATCTCAGAAAGGCTATGAGATTCCGAAAACTCTGGGGTTGGAGCTTGATGTGCTGCCTGCCAATTCTTATCTGAGCTTTTGTCAGATATTCAAATCTGCAAAAATAACAGATATTTCTCATGGTATTCGATTGATTCGCGCCATAAAATCCGAATATGAAATTGCGCTGATTCGGCAGGCTGCCCGTTGTTCGGAACAGTTAGCGTCCTGCGTGAAAGATTTTTTGCAGGAAGGCATCAGCGAAATTGAGCTTTCCTCAAAACTTGAATCAGTTGCCCGAAAATTGGGGCATCAGGGCATTGTGAGAATGCGGCTGTGGGGCGCAGAGTTGTTTTTCGGGCATCTGATGTCCGGCGCATCTGCGGCAGTGCCAAGTTATTTGTCTTCCCCGACCGGCGGCATGGGAATCAGCCCGGTCATTGCTCAGGGCGCGTCTCACAAGCTGATTGCGCGGCATGAACCGATTCTGGTGGATTATGCCTTTGCATGTCAGGGCTATGTTTCGGATCTCACCCGGATTTTTGCCATCGGAGATTTGCCTGATGAGTTGATAAAAGCGCATGACGCCATGCTCTCAGTTCAGAATCTGATCATAAACGCTGCAAAACAGGGCATAAACGCCGGAGAACTGTATGATATGGCAATTCAGCATGTCCGGGACTTGGGATATGCGGAAAATTTTATGGGCGCGGGGCAGGAACGAGTCCGCTTTGTAGGTCATGGCGTAGGTCTTGAACTTGACGAATATCCGTTTATAGCCAAAGGACAGACGCTTACCCTGCAAAAAGGCATGACCATTGCCTTTGAACCCAAGCTGATTTTTCCCGGCAGGGGCGTAGTCGGCATTGAAAATACCTTTTTGATGACCGATATCGGGCTTGAGCAAATCACCATCTTTGACGAAAACATTATCATTGTTTAGCAGATAGGAGAATAATTATGGAATCTGTGCTGTTTGATAAAGAAAACGGAATCGGCTGGCTGACGCTGAACCGCCCCGATACCCGCAACGCCCTTTCAAGCGATATGATGAGCAATATGCAGCAAAAGCTTACGCAAATCAGGAATGACGCAGATGTCCGCGTGGTGGTGATTCGGGCAAACGGTCCGGTATTCTGCGCGGGGCATAATATCCGGGAAATGACCGGAGATCATAACATTCATCATTTCCGAAATATATTCAATCTCTGCTCAGAGTTGATGCAGTCTCTTCATCTTATGCCTCAGCCCGTGATTGCTCAGGTTCAGGGTATTGCTACGGCAGCCGGGTGTCAACTGGTGGCTGCCTGCGATCTGGCAATTGCCGAACAAGGTGCGCGATTTGCCACACCCGGCGTTAAAATCGGCTTATTCTGCTCAACGCCGATGGTTCCCCTATCAAGAGTGATCGGCAGACGCCGGGCGATGGAAATGCTTCTGACCGGACGCTTTGTGTCTGCACAGGAAGCATATCTTTGGGGATTGGTCAACAAGGTGGTAGAGGTGGAAAAACTTGCCCAAGAGACAAAAGCATGGGCAGAAGAACTTGCACAGCACAGCCGTTTTACGCTGGGATTCGGAAAACGGGCGTTTTATACGCAGATTGAGCAGGATGAGGCAACAGCATACACGTTCACCAAAGATCAGATGGCACTCAACTGTTTTGCCGAAGATGCTCAGGAAGGCATGAGTGCGTTTATCGAAAAACGAAACCCTGTTTGGAAAGATCGGTAATATATCCTTGTGGTCTTTTGAAACTGCTCAGAAATCCGATATTTCGGGAATGCTTGAGATAGAAAATATATCATTCAGCCATCCGTGGAAAGCAGGTTCTTTTCTGGATGAATTGGCGTGCAGAGATGCAAGAAATTATGTGCTTAAATATGGCGAAGTCATGGGCTATATCTGTTTCCGGATGCTGTTCGGGGAAATGCACATTTTCAGGATTGCCGTGCGGCATGAATGGCGTCATAACGGAATTGCATCGCTGATGCTTGAGAAAAGTCTTAATTCAGCTTGTGAAGAAGGCGCGGAATCGGCTTTTTTGGAAGTCAGACAATCCAATATTCCGGCATTGGCGCTGTATCGTAAATTCGGATTTGACATTATCGGAAAGCGACCGGGCTATTATCCCGAAACCGGTGAGGATGGACTTGTGTTGATGAAACGGTTGAAAATATGAAAAATGACTTCTGCAAAATCTGCTTTATCATTATCACCTTATGGATGCCGGTAAGCAATATTTTGAACAAGTCCCTGTGCCTGTGAGCAGATTCGGCAGACTGTATCCCAGTTATCGGCAATTTTTATTACCACTTCACGGTACCGGCGCAGATGTTTCTTTATTTCTCCGTCTTTTCGCTCGGTTAATTTGCCATAATCTTTAAGCGACAGCCGATAAGCAGGCATATCTTTGTTCGGTTTGAAACATTCATAGTCTTCACGGAGACAAAGCCCATCTTCAGGGAAAAGAGCCGCAAATATCCAAT
>DYRC01000263.1 GCA_020718925.1 Desulfonema limicola | reverse complement strand
CTGAGAAAGAAAAATATTCTGATTCTGATAAATTATGCAGCGATTCGGTTATTTGAAACTGCACAACTTCAGATATTTATTGGCAGGCTCAATCGGTGAGTCATCTCTTTCGGTATGGGATGAAGCGCGGCTTTCTCAGGTGGGAGCCGAATCATGGCATCGTTTCGGATTTCGGCGACATGCAAGCGGCAGATTGGAACATATAGGAAAAAAGATGAACAGGCTTGAAAAGTAACACTTTTAATTGCACCCGTGGTTTCCCAATGGGGCGATTTATAGCTCGGCGTTGTAACCGACGAACATAAATTACACACATGGACTGATGTCATCCTGATTTTTTTGACACACAAATAAAATTTTGCTTGACTAACGACAAATTCAATGCTAAGAATAGTTTCTTAATCATAACGAAGCAGGTTAATGTGATAAGAATAATATTCGGCGATGTAGCTCAGGTGGTCAGAGCATGCGGCTCATATCCGCAGTGTCCGGGGTTCAAATCCCTGCATCGCCACCATTTTTCAAATTCAACTGAGGTATCTCCGAAAAAGGAGATGCCTTTTTGTTTTTTCAGTGGCGGGGAAGATGCTGCCGGGTTTTGAGAAAATCATAGAAGAACGGATTCAGAAAGCTTTGAGAAACGGAGAGTTCGACAATCTGCCGGGCGCGGGCAAGCCGTTGATTATCGAAGATGATCGGCATATTCCCGAAGACCTTCGGCTGGCGTATAAAGTATTGAAAAATGCCGACTGTCTTCCGCCGGAAATCGAACTGAAAAAAGAAATTCAAAGAACCGAAGATTTGCTTTCCGGCATGAGCGATACGGCTGAAAAATATCGGGTTTTGAAAAAGCTTAACTTTCTGATTATGAAACTCAATACCATGCGGACAGGACCTGTGGTATTTGATATTCCTCAACATTATATGGAAAAAATCACAGATCGGATGGAATCAACTTATTCATCGGGAAAGAGAAAATAACCATGTTTTCTAAGAAAAAAGACAACGAGGGACTTCTCAAAGGCGTGTGGATGGCATATTCCATCCTGACACTCCATGTACTTCTGATAGCAGCAATGGGCTGTCTGGTTTTGTTTTTCAGCGGAATTATTCAGTATATGATATGGATATTCCTTATAGGCTCGACATGTGTCGGTCTTTCCGGCTATCGCTTTTATAATCGCATGAAAGAAGAGAAAAGAAGTCTGCACGAAATGATGGATTCTCCGCTGTTCAGGGGCAAAAGCCTTGAAATCAGCCTCTTGGGCGGACTGGCGTCCATCAAGGTGGGAATGCCTTCTTCTCACCCCATGCTGTCCATGTCAGAGCCGGTAATGGCGCGTCCGGCGGTGCAGTATCCTCAATTGATGGATCCGACTTCGGCGCGTCTTCGTGAACTGAGCGAACTTGCCCGGCTGTATGAGAATCACCTGATCACGCTGGATGAATATTCCCGGCTCAAAGAACAGATTTTTAGCAATACCATAACCTTATGAAAAAACTTACCATTGCGCTGTTATCCGGCGGCATTTCCTCTGAGCGAGACGTGTCTTTAAAGAGCGGCGAACAGGTCTTTAATGCGCTGGATAAACAGAAATATGATGTTCTGTGCTATGATCCCAAAACAGATTTGGGGCGTCTGCTAACGGATGCGCCCAAAATTGATGCGGCATTGATTATTCTGCACGGAACTTACGGCGAGGACGGCACGGTGCAGGGATTGCTTGATCTTCTGGGCATTCCGTATCAGGGAACCGGTGTGCTGGGCAGCGCGATTGCCATGAACAAGCTGATTTCCAAGCAATTATATGAAAATGCCGGATTGCTTGTTCCGCCATACCTCTCTCTGAAGCGCAGAGAACGCCCTAATTTGAACTCAATTATCAGCAAACTGGGGCTGCCGATTGTGGTGAAGCCGGTCAGCGGCGGCTCAAGTATCGGCATGTCTGTTGTCCGCGCTGAAAAGGATTTACCGGCAGCTTTGGATAAAGGATTTGCCTATGATGATACGCTTTTGCTTGAAGCTTATATCAAAGGAACTGAGCTTACCGGCGGCGTGATCGGAAATGACGATCTGACCGCTCTGCCGATTGTCGAAATTATCCCCGGTCAAGACTATGATTTTTTTGACTATCATGCCAAATACACCCAGGGCGCGTCATCTGAAATCTGTCCCGCCCGAATTGCCCCGCATCTGACGCTTAAAGCTCAGAATGGTGCTAAATCAGCGCATCAGACGCTTTGCTGCAAGGGATATAGCCGGACAGATATGATCCTGAAAGACCAAGACATTTATGTTTTGGAGACCAATACCATCCCCGGCATGACCCAGACCAGTCTTCTTCCTCTTGCGGCTAAAGCTGCCGGAATCTCTTTTGCTCAGTTGCTAGACAAGCTTATTGCGTTAAGCCTTGAGAATCGGAAATAATCCGTTGTGCAATGCTGGCAAATGCAGTTGTAACCGGCGAAGTTCCGTAAAGTGATTGATAGGATGTTCCCGCATCGCCGCAGCCTACCACGTTGGAATCAAACGGAATTCTTCCTAAAAATCGAATATCCATCTGTTCGGCTGTTTTTTCTCCGCCCCCGACGCCGAACATATCAATTTCCGTGCCACAATGCGGGCAGTGGAATCCGCTCATATTTTCAATCAGACCGAAAATGTTCATATTCACGGTTTTGCAGAAGTTGATGGATTTTCGGACATCTGCCAAAGAAACTTCCTGCGGCGTGGTTATGATAATCGCGTTTGCATCAGGAATCACCTGAGCGATGGTCAGGGGTTCGTCTCCGGTGCCGGGCGGCGAATCAATAATCAGATAATCCAAATCTCCCCAGCACACATCGCTGATAAACTGCCGGATCACCGAATTTTTGACAGGTCCCCGCCAGATAATGGCATCGTCTTTTCCGGATATGAGCGACTCAATAGATACCGCCGATAAATTCGCCGAATATTTCATGGGAATCAGCTTCTGCTCCGCATTCAAATCCAGCATTCCTTTAAGACCGAGCATCCGAGGCACATCAGGTCCGTGAATATCCACGTCCATCAATCCGACCTGAAACCCTTTGGCTGCCAAGGCAATGGCAAGATTAACCGAAACGCTGGTTTTTCCTACGCCGCCCTTACCGCTCATAACAATAAATTTATGTCTGATCTTGTCCAAAGCTGATCTGAGCGCGGCGTCCTGTTCAGCCTCCTGTTTTTTTTCTCTTTTGCCGCTGCAGGAGGTTTTTTCACTGTTTTCTGACATGTTTTTTCTCCGAAAATTATGACACGCTTTGAAAGTATTCATGCTTACAAGCCGGGCAGCGTTCGATTCCTCGCTTTTTGCGGGTTTCTTCCCACTGATGGCTG
The DNA here is from genome assembly GCA_020718925.1 of Desulfonema limicola. Taxonomy (GTDB): domain Bacteria; phylum Desulfobacterota; class Desulfobacteria; order Desulfobacterales; family DYRC01; genus DYRC01. The sequence continues at coordinate 2,420 of DYRC01000263.1, read as the reverse complement.
CATTTATTACATATAAACATCGTTTTTTCGGAAACTATCGTGTAGTTTCCACCTTTGATATAAATGGCTTTTCCGTTAATCAGGGCGTCTGCAATGATTTTTCTGGCTTTCTGAATGACTCGTCCGAAAGTTGCTCTTGAAACGCCCATCTTCTTCCCGGCTTCTTCATAGGACATCTCCAGAAGGTCCGACAACCGCAGAGCTTCGCGCTCCTCGACAGACAGCTTGATTACGTCAACATCGGCAGCCGGAGTATCTCCGGGGGTGAAATAGCCGATATCAGGATTCGATGACACCATACGATTTTTTTTAGGTCTGACCATTATATTTCCCCCTGATTTTACGGAGATTATATTCAAAAAATTGATGAAAACTAAATATTTCCGTATCATTTGTCAAGAAATATTTCTCAAAATGATACAGCTCACTCAACCTGACAAAACCGTTGCCGGTCAGGAACATAGGGAACTCAAAAATAAAATAAAATACCGATTATATCGGTTGAATAACAATATCCCATAAAGGAAGTTTTTCCGATCTTTGAAGTCTTTTTTCATAAGGTTTCATTTCTTTTTCGGTAAGTGAAACTCCTTTTTCATAAATTTTATCGCATAGCCGAACGACAGGTCTGATTCCTTTCCATGTCATCGTACTCGCCCAACCGATTGCTTTTTCAACAGAATCAGCTAGCTCACCGTTCCGATGCTTTTCCGAAGCTCCCCCGACATATTTCAATCGGATTGTATTTACTGTGATACGGCGGATAATAGACATCCTGCGAAACTCATGTTGACATAAATTTCTGTCAGAGATAAATACGGAATATTTCGGAGCGAGGATGAGAACGGAAAGAGAAAAACATGGAAATATTTTATTAAGAGTCTGCCGCTTAGAAAAAAATGCTGATGATTCATAGTGATTGAGAACAGAACTTTGGAATAAGAAAGCAACGCTTTTTTACTCCCGGATGAACAAAGGAGAAAAACCATGTCAGAATCTTTTGTAATTACCAGAGCAGACGGTGTTGAACGGAAAATTTCCGGGTATATATATGCCGCGCCGAATCCGAATACAAAACAATATCAGGCTTCTGCCAAGAAGCTTCCGGCAAAAGTGGATTTGCGGCAATATATGACAGCGGTGGAAAATCAGGGTGCCGCCAGCAGTTGTACGGCAAATGCCGTAGCAGGCGCGTATGAGTATCTTGCAAAGCGTCATACCGGCAATGACTATGATGTGAGCCGGCTTTTCATCTACTACAACGCAAGAGCATTGAAGGAAGAGGAAAATATTCAAGATTCCGGGTCATATATCAGCCTTGCCATTGAAGGCTTGAAACAATACGGCGCGTGTGCGGAAGCCACTTGGGATTACATTTTGGAAAATGTGAATGAAGCCCCGGCGGAGCAGGCTTATGAGGAAGCTGCCAACTTTGTCGTTGAAGATATGGAAGTTGTTCCGGTGGATTTAAACGCTTGGAAGGCTTGTCTGGCAGATGGGTATCCGATTATTTTCGGAATGCTGCTGTTCGGCTCTTTTGATAAGCAGCGGAAAAAAGGGGTAGTTCCCATGCCCACGCCCAAAGAAACCCAGCGGGGGCAGCATGGCGCACATGCCATGCTCGGCGTGGGGTATTCGGATAAAGACAGGGTGTTTATTGTCCGCAATTCATGGGGCGAAGAGTGGGGCGACAAAGGCTATTGCTATGTTCCTTATGATTATATCGTAAATCCGAAATACAATCTGGGCGATTGCTGGCGAATCCGGCAGTTGGAAAATGTTGACTTTGATCAAAGCACTTGGAGCGATGATGATGAATCGGTGTTGGGCGATTATGATTCTGAATTGTCCAATATGTCGGATGATGATTACAATGAATTTTTAGATGCGATGGGCGACATTCCGCTCGAATACCGAATCGGCATACTCTTTCTTCATGCGGCAGATGCGGATAATGAGATTTCCCAAGATGAACTTGAAGCACTCGCCGCATACATGGATCAGACGTTGGATAAAATAGGCTCTGAGATGGAAGCCGGAAAAGTCCTGAAATACTGCATGAAAAGCCTTGATGATGAAGAGTTGCTGAATGAAACTGTTCAGATTTTCAGTGATTATCTGTCTTCTGAAATGCTTGCCAAAATGCTCAATGATCTTCAGACCGTAATCGGTGCTGACGGAGTTTCCGAAGAAGAAAAGAATTTCCTCAATCATCTGATGTCAGTATGGCAGTTGGGCGAGAGTCAGGAAAGTGAAGAGGATGATAAAGATGCTGATGACAAAGAAGAATCTGAAGAAGAAAGTTCCGAAGACAGCGGAGATGACGACGATGAGGAAGATGATAAATAAGTGCTCATACAAAATAAATTCTATATTTTTTCCGAAATTTATCATAACATCTTCAACATAAGCAACAGGAG
>DYRC01000262.1 GCA_020718925.1 Desulfonema limicola | reverse complement strand
AACTCTGAGAACAGGAGTAAAAAAAATATATCATAACGGATAACGCCCCGTTTCATCGCAGCAGACTTTTTCAGGGGAAGATAAAAGAACGGAAAAAAAATATTGAGATATTTTATCTGCCGGAATATTCTCCGCATCCGGATATTATCGGAATATTACGGAGATTTATGAAATATGAACGGACAGAGTCCGGTGCTTATGAAAGTCGGAAAACTCCTGTTGCTTATGTTGAAGATGTTATGATAAATTTCGGGGAAAAATATAGAATTAATTTTGTATAAGCACTTACATATCGCAGCATACGACTCTGCCCCCCTTTCTTAACCGCCAGGGAATCCCTGATAAAAAATCCTTCGCTGTCTGCTTCTCTCTCCCTCCGACCACGCCCGATATCTTAGCCAGACCATCGGAATAAGATGTTATGATCGTTACAGAATCATTATGACCTATCACGGATAAGGTTTCTTATTTTTCTTGGCATGATTCAATCCCAACCCGCTTTCATCATTGTCCGAACCAAGATTTTCAGGATTTTATGATTACCAAGATTGAATCAGGATTGAATGATGTATGAAAGATGCAAGGATATGATTATCCTTCAATTCTTATAAAATCCTTATATCCTGATTCAAATCCCCAAATCCTGATTCGGCTTAACCAAGTTCAAGCAATCAATACACTTCATCATGCGTCCCGATTGCTTCCAATAAAATGGCATCATGCCCTTCATGTTTCACAAATTCAAAGATAATTCTCAGATTGTAGCCCGCACTGCAAGCCCATGCCGGTTCACAAGTTTGCCTTTCAGTTTGTGCGTTCTCAATTGCGGCTGAAACGCATTTTCAGATAACAGTTCCAATGTCGCCTTTACATCCCCGGCAAGATGAGGTTCTTTTTTAAGAATCCGCCTTGCTGAACGGATAAAAGCAGGTGATTGAACAAGAATCCGCTTCATGACAATATTGCTTTCATTATATCGTCAGGCGCAGCAGGCTTACAAAGCCCCCGCTCAAACTCTCTTCCGGCGTCCCGAATATCTTTGGCAAGCTGCTCCCGGCGTTGTTCGGTAATTCGGTGGTGTAAAATATCAATCAGTTCCGACTGATCCTCAAAAGGCAATCCGTCAACCATATCCAATATTTCTCCGAAAGCAATCTGATTCTGCATCTTTTACTCCTTCCGTCTTTCCCCGCTCTCATTTTTGTCCGAACCAAGATTTTCAGGATTTTATGATTACCAAGATTAACCGTTGATCACGCTGATTATGGAAATCCCGGTAATCTTTTAATCTTGTGAATCATGGTTCAGACAGTCAAATCCCTATAAAGTCCTTACATCCTGATTCGGCTCAGATAACATTCCGCTTAAAATCAGCAGATTCCGTTCCCTGACACGATAAGGATTATTAAGTTGTAATAAACGCTCAGTAACCCTTCCTGTCGGCGTCAGCGGTATCAGAAAACCATCGTTCAGTTGAAAATGATCCGACCACCCTTCTTTACGAGGGTTATACAAAGCAACTATCTCTCCTGTAACCGGGTCTAACGAAGCCAAATCACTGCCTTTGTATTTGTTACAGATCGCACATGAAAGCGCAAGATTATCCGTTTCAGTCAGCCCGCCATGTTTCTGGGCAATAATATGGTCAATTTCGTGCGCCGCCAAAACAGCAGCTTCGGGAATCAGGCAATATTCGCAACAGCCAACGGCTCGTTCATAAACCATGCGCCTCAATGAAGCAGAAATATAAGTTCCCATTCAATGTTCACGACTTTTGAGTTTCAAAAAGGCTTTGGCTTTCGCAATACGCACCAGATGTTCCAAATACTGATACTGTCCCCACTCCTGTTCTTCAATTTCCGTCAGCCCCTGGGTACGGTTCTTTTCAAGGAGCAGGCTGATCCGATTCTGCAAATATTCAGATGGGCGCAGTTTGACTATTTTTTCCGGTTCGGGCAGATCGGCTAAAAATTCAAAAATATCGGCGCAGCCTTTGTAGCCGACCTGCCCGGCAGCACTCAGTTCCCGCAATCCCAATTCGATAATTTTCGGAATCTGAAATTCCATCTGACCCAGCCTTGCCGCCAACTCATAAGGAATGTTAATTTGGACAGATGATAACATCTTTATTCTCCTTTGATTCTTTCCCCGCTCCCATTTTTGTCCGAACCAAGATTTTCAGGATTTTATAATTACCAAGATTGACCATTGATTACGCTGATGACGCGCTGATTATGAAAATCCCGGTAATCTTTTAATCCTGTGAATCATGGTTCAGACAGTCAAATCCCCAAATCCTGATTCGCCTTAACCGAGCGATAAACGCCGCACTGTTTCCGAAAAGCCCTACGGAAAAGGCATCATCGTTTTTACAAGCGAAGAACTGCGCTCATACATCTCTTTATCCCAAGTGATTAAAACAGCATTGAATTTCTGCGCCACTGCCGCATAAACCGCATCAGCGCCGCGAAGTCGGTAATCAATCGCAACCCGCACAACGCTTTCTGCAAGAAAAAGATCAAGAGAAACCAAAATCAATCTCGGAAAACTTCTGATAAGAGCAACCGTTCTTTCAGCCAAAACGGGCGAATCTGTCTGTCTCGCAATTGCAGAAGCGCATTCCGCCAAAACCAGCGTGGGACAAAAAATATCTTCTTCCTGTTTTCTGACAGCACTCAGAAAATTGAGACTTTCCTGATGATGTATTTCCTTTGAAAATGCTGCCGAAACAAAAACACTGGCGTCTATCGTGTAAATCATCTTCGCATCTCCGATAGCACTTCTACGGCACTGTTATTGCCTTTCCATGCACATCCGACTTCCTCAGCCAAAGCCTTCCATTCTTTTTCAGAATTATCACAGATAGATAAAGATTCAATCTTTGAAGTCCGTCGGAAATCGGAAAGCCACTTTTCAAAAGCGTTTATGTTCACGACCGCTTTGTTTTTGTCGAGGAATGTTTCAAAAAAAGGCATTTCCTCTATCACTGAAATATGCGCTCTCATCATACCTGCTCCTTTCATGGAAGCTGCTTTGCTTTTTCCCCGCTCCCATTTTTGTCCGAACCAAAATTTTCAGGATTTTATGATTACCGAGATTAACCGTTGATTACGCTGATGACACGCTGATTATGAAAATCCCGGTAATCTTTTAATCCTGTGAATCATGTTCAGACAGTCAAATCCCCAAATCCTGATTCGGCTTACAAAAGGTCTGTGAACTCCTCAACTGTCAAACCGACTTCACGGATAATCGCCCGCAATGTTCCCTTTGACACTTCACGATGATCCGGAACCACAATCCGCCGATGCGGATACTCTGCCTGACGCAGCACAATATGACTTCCTTTCTGACGGTCTTTTTCATAGCCGATTCTGAAAAGAGCAGCGACTACCTCACGACCTGAAATACGAGGCAAAATACTCATGCCACCTCTACCATTTCTTCATAAATCGGCGGCGGAACAGCGTCATTATGTGCTTTCAGGCTTTCCAGATAAACCGAAATAGCTTCCCGAATATTATTCAATGCTTCTTTCCGGGTATTTCCCTGAGATATACATCCGGGCAGCACAGGAACTTCGGCAACAAACATTCCGTCTTCATCTTGTTCAATCAAAACACGATATTTCATTTGTTACTCCTACCGCCTTCCCCACTCTCATTTTTGTCCGAACCAAGATTTTCAGGATTTTATGATTACCAAGATTAACCATTGATTATGAAAATCCCGGTAATCTTTTAATCCTGTGAATCATAGTTCAGACTTCTGCTGCCAATCTCAGAATTTCTTTTTCCATCTGTTCGGAAATCCTGAATTTTACAGATTTGAGTTTTCTGAGAACATCCCGCACCGAACCGATAATTCTTTTTTGTTTAGCCTTCAGGATAACACCGAATAATCCGGTAAAATTCAATTTCAACTTCTTTGCTACCTTTCTTGCTTTCAAATCATCCAGAATCATCAGACCGTCTTTAAATTCAAAAGACAGAGCAATCGTTCCCGATTCTCCCAAATCAATAAAATTATTCAGTATCTTAACATAATTCTGATCCCTGACCTGCTTTACTTCAACCCAGTTTTCAACAGGTTTGCCGAATTCTCCGAAAACTTCTTCGGAAATGAAAATCTTTCCATAGAGTTCTTTGAGAATGGATAACATTCCGATGTTATCCAAAGCAATCAGGCAACTCGAATTTGAAATAACATCAGGCATTCTTAAAATCCGTTTCTATGTCTTCAGCCGGATAATTGAATATCGAAACTCCGTAATTACCCGCCAATTCCATAAATGTCCGCTTGGATACACCGGCAACTTCCGCTGCCTGCCCCATAGACAATCTGCCTGTTTCATACAGCTTGGAAGCCAGAATGAAACTTATTTCTCTGTTGTCCGTATCCAAAAAATCAGGCAACACGATTTGTAACGTCTGCATAAAAAGTTTCCTCCTCTCAACCAAGATTTTCAGGATTTTATGATTACCAAGATTGACCATTGATTACGCTGATGACTCGCTGATTATGAAAATCCCGGTAATCTTTCAATCCTGTGAATCATGGTTCAGACAGTCAAATCCTTACATCCTGATTCTTACAACGCTTCATACCATTTTATGAACTCATCTGCTGTTACTTTCAAATCGTTGGCAACAGCTTCAACCAAGACCGGCGAGTATTTTCTTGTATTGCCGTGTTTTATATGAACCGTAAAAGGTTTTCTCTCACGGTTAAGTCCGATCCATTTGTTATTGCGGAATCTGAGCGTTCCCGAAATGCTGAATCTCTCCAAAAATCGCTCAAATTCATTCCTGTTCAGTTCGGGAAATTTATTCATGCGGCATACTCAAACACCTGAACATCGGTATTGGCGTCAATGTCCTGAAATACCGCTGCTTCACCGAATTCAGAGACCAATTCTTTAATGGCTTCATGGAGATTTTTAACCGCTTCGGCAGACGTATCTCCCGTAACCGTAGCCCGCAATAACTCACAATGAGCCATATAACTGCCATCTTCCAAAGGGACAATGCTGATCGGCACTTTATAACGCCTCTGATTCATATTTTTATCAATACCTCCCTTTTTATTGTCCGAATCAAGATTCTCAGGATTTTATAAAGTGTTAAGTGTAAATGTGTTAAGTGTTATGTCTTTTTTTCTTAACACTTAACACCTGACACTTAACACCTGACACTTAACACTCTTTCCGATTCGCCTTAACCGAGCGATAAACGCCGAACTGTTTCCGAAAAGCCCTGCGGGGTTGGTTTGTGTCCCGTAAATTGCTGATTAATTTGACAAGGAAGGCGGTCATTCCCGCTATGATAATTTTCATTGATACAACTTTATCATATACGGCGTTGATGTCAACAGAAAGCCCGCAAGGTATGAACCTCACGGGCTTAGGATTTACTCCCCTCTCCGTTTCGGAGAAGAGGGGGGTATAGGGGTGAGGTGAGTTATTTCACCGTCTTGGCATTCAGAACCGTCATAATATCGGACACCGTGATACATCCGTCATCATTCACATCAAAGAACGCATCATATTTCTGCTGTCCTCTGCATGAGTTCCAATGTTTCACCAGCATTTCGACATCTGTGTTGTCCGTAACGCCGTCGCCGTTGAAATCATAATTCGCTGAAGCTGTCGGCGTTTCCAAAGCCGGGCTTGTGGCAAATACCTGATACAGCGCAGTATCCATCTGAATTTCATTCAGATTTCCTTGAGCATCCTTCACCGAAAGCAGACAGGTTTCCTCTTTCATGCCCTGAATCACAATGCGGTAATCGC
>DYRC01000261.1 GCA_020718925.1 Desulfonema limicola | reverse complement strand
ATATTATCTGATATAAAAATATAAATATTAACAAAAACCATTCTTAATAACAAGATAAAGCAGATTACAATAATCATATTTTCTTTACAACATAGCGATTTATTTTAATGTTTTATAGACCTCTCCGAAAATCCCCTTCCCTTTCAGGGAAGGGGGCAGGGGGTTAGGTTACTCTGTCCTGACAATTTCTGTATTCATCAGCATTTCAGGTTTAGGATTGATCCCCATCGCTTTCAATACCGTAACATTCAGCATCCGTTTTCCTGTCTTATTCCGGGTAATCGGAATCTGAGACACCGGCGTTCCCTGCATGGCTTTCAGAAGCATTTCCGCTCCCAAAGTTCCCTGTTCTTTACCAAGTTTGACGACCGAACATAATACGCCGTAGTCCACATTTTTAGTGTTGGAACAAAAAGTCGGCTTGCCGAATCGCTTGGTCAGCAGCTTAATGGCTTCTTTTTCTTTAAGCGGATTGCCATTCTCATCCGGTAAGCCTTCCATATTATCAATAAGCAACGCGTCGCATCTGAGTTTGAAATCGTCAATCACAGCGTTTGCATCTTTCAATGTCTGAACCAATCTGAAACCGGCAGACTTTGCCGGATAGCTGTCTTTCTCCTTATTGAACTGCTGCAAGAAACCCTGCGCCGTAGAACGATCCAACATCATAAAGCCAACGGTATTGACCGATGGAACAAGCTGCTGCACAAAAGCGATGGATTCTCTGAAATGAGCGACTTCTATCACTCCGGTGATATTTGAGGTCGGATAGCCGTAGGTCTTTGTCTCTTCGTTCACACCGCAGAAGATGATCGGCGTTTTCACTTTATCTTTCAGATACGGCACGACAAACATGCTCTGGGCATTATCATCCGAAGCAATCACGCCATCCGGCTGCAATTTCTGATATAATTCATAAGCTTCTTTGGCTTTTGCATGTCCTTTTTCAAGATTGTCTTTGGATCGCCATGTGTCTAAATAGACATACGAAAGCTCGCATTTGTCGCCAAGAATGCTGTCAATCCCGTCTTTGATGTCTTTGTTCCAAAAGAAACTGTTATCATAGCTCATCACCACCAGCACCTTGAACGGCGCGGCTTGCGTGATGATCGGAAATAAACAGAACATTACAAATGCAATCAGCGAAATACTCAGCCCATACCCATTTTTTCTGAAACGCATAAAATCCTCCCCATTTTTATTCAGTTTAGATATTGATGAATATCAGATTGAGGGAAAAATAGTAAAAAATTTATGTATGGAAATGTATAGGTTTACTATATGGGAAATCCCTACATTTTTTTGAAACTGTTTGATTTTAATCGCTTAATAAAATTTCAGAATATTCTCTGACTTCTGACAGACTGAATCAATTCGGATAACCCCCCCAACCCCTCCCCGAAACGGAGAGGGGGAGTACTGATGATCTCTCCCCCTTCCCTTTCAGGGAAGGGGGCCGGGGGGTTAGGTGGCGTTTTTTTGTTTTCTCTTGCCATTGAAAATACATAGGGTTATAATCAGTTCATTTTATAATAAATAGAAAATTTTCCGATGCTGTAACAATCTTGCTGAAAAATAAAACTTATGGACAATATCTGTTGTGATACGTCAGGATAAAATAATTTTTGCGACCCTGTTCTTTTCCATTTTTACCAACGTAACCGGCGTGGGGATTGTGGTGCCGCTATTGCCGGTATATGCTCATACTTTGGGCGCAAGCGGTTTTTATATCGCGCTGATTTTCAGTTCTTTTTCTTTTTCCAGAACCTTTTTTCTGCCCTATTTCGGCAGACGCTCGGATATTATCGGACGAAAACCGTATATTGTCATAGGATTATTCGGATATGCAATTATTTCAATGGCATTTGTCCAATCAACGGATGTAAGAAGCCTGATCGGGCTGCGATTTATTCAGGGCATCGCATCTGCCATGATCATGCCTGCGGTTCAGGCATATATCGGTGATATTACGCCGAAAAATCATGAAGGCGAGACGATGGGACTGTTCAATATGTCAGCGTTTATCGGATTGAGCATAGGTCCTTTGATGGGCGGCGTGATTAATGATCATTTCAGCCTTGAATCGGCGTTTATGTGCATGGGGATTTTCTCTCTGATTGCCTGTTTATCAAGCCTGATATTTCTGCCGCCGACAAACGCGGAGAGGGTTATCACCCGGGGCAGAGAACCTGTGGCATGGAAAATCCTGCTGAAAGATCGGATGCTTGCGGGATTATTCGTATTCAGGTTTGCTCATACAGCGTGTATCGGGATTATCTGGGGATTTTTGCCGGTTTTTGCCAAAAATGAATTTTCCCTATCTGCGTCTGCTATCGGACTTTTGGTGATGCTCGGTGTTTTGGTCAGCGGCATTGTGCAGACGCCGATGGGCAGAATTGCAGATCGGCGGGATAAAAGCCTGATGACCCTTTCAGGAGGGTTGATTGTCTGCATATCCATGTTTTCTTTTGAATGGGTAAAGGGGTTTTCAGATATGGTTTATGCTAATATTCTGTTCGGTATGGGCGGGGGGATGCTGACCGCATCGCTGATGGCAATTTCTGTGCAGAAAGGGCATCAGACTAAGGCTATGGGGTCTGTGATGGCGCTGATGACCATGTCGCAAAGTCTGGGCATGATGATGGGATCGCTTATCGCGGGCTGGATGATGGATGTTTTTGAATTAAGGCAGGCGTTTTCTTTCGGATCGCTGGTCATGCTGATCGGCGTCATTATATTTTTTATTTGTCTGAACCGGGATTCTCATGATTAAAGGATTACCGGGATTTTTAATCTTGCTAATCATGAAAATCCTGTGAATCATGGTTCAGACAATAACCTAAAAAGGAAAAACTATGTTTGACGGAAAAAATATTTTAATCACCGGCGGCACCGGGTCTTTTGGAAAAAAATGCGTGAAAATGCTGCTTGAGCAATACAAACCGAACAAAGTCATTGTATATTCGCGTGATGAACTCAAGCAGTTTGAGATGCAGCAGGATTTCAATTCATCTGTCATGCGCTATTTTATCGGAGATGTGCGGGATGCGCCCCGTCTGTCAAAAGCCATGCGCGGCGTAGATTTTGTGATTCATGCCGCAGCCTTAAAACAGGTTCCGGCGGCGGAATACAATCCCATGGAATGTATCAAAACCAACATACACGGCGCGGCAAACGTGATTGACGGAGCATTGGAAAACGGGGTTGAAAAAGTCATTGCGTTATCAACAGATAAAGCGGCTAATCCGATCAATCTCTACGGCGCAACCAAACTCGCGTCTGATAAGCTGTTTATCGCAGCAAACAATATTGCCGGGGGGCATAAAACCGTATTTTCTGTGGTTCGATACGGAAACGTGGTCGGTTCACGCGGCTCTGTCGTGCCGTTTTTTAAAAAACTGGTGGATCAGGGCGCTGCGGAACTGCCGGTTACGGATCCGCAGATGACCCGTTTCTGGCTCACCCTTCGTGCCGGAGTTGAGTTTGTCTTGAAAGCGTTTTGCCGAATGCAGGGCGGTGAAATTTTTGTGCCGAAAATTCCGTCTGTTCGGATTACGGATATTGTTCAAGCCATTGCGCCGAATCTGCCCATCACCATTATCGGCGTCCGTCCGGGCGAAAAACTCCACGAAATTATGTGTCCGGTGGATGATTCTCATCTTACTCTGGAATTTGACGATCATTATATTATTCAGCCTGCCATCCGCTTTTATGGCATGGATATGGATTATCACAAAAACAGGCTCGGAGAAACCGGGCAGCCGGTTGCCAAAGGATTTGAATATAATTCCGGGTCAAATCCGCATTTTCTGAGTGTTGAGGATTTGAAAACGCATAGCTATCTGTTGGGATGACAGGATATGATACCTTACGGACATCAGGATATTAACGAGGCAGATATAGCGGCGGTTGAGGACGTATTGCGCTCTGATTTTATTACCCAGGGACCCGCCGTGCCGAAATTTGAAAAGGCTGTGGCGGACTATTGCGGGGCAAAATATGCGGTAGCCGTGAACAGCGGCACTTCGGCACTGCATATTGCCTGTCAGGCAATCGGACTTACTCAGGGCGATATGCTGTGGACATCGCCGAATACCTTTGCCGCGTCAGCAAACTGCGCCTTGTATTGCGGCGCGGCAGTTGATTTTGCTGATATTGATCCCAAGACCTATAATATCAGCGTTGATAAGCTGCTTCTTAAATTAAAACAGGCAGAAAAAGCCGGGCGCCTGCCCAAAGCTGTCATTCCGGTTCATTTTGCCGGACAGTCATGTCAGATGGCGGATATTGCCGAATTAGCAAAACAATATCATTTTATCATCATTGAAGATGCCTGCCATGCCATCGGCGGAACTTATCAAGATGCCAAAATCGGCTCAGGAATGTATGCGGATATGACGGTATTCAGTTTTCATCCGGTCAAAATCATTACCACCGGCGAAGGCGGTATGGTCGTAACAAATACCGCATCGCTGTATGAAAAACTAAGCCTGCTGCGAAATCACGGCATTACCCGCGATCCGGTTCAGATGACAAGAGCGCCTCACGGCAGTTGGTATTATGAGCAGATTGATTTGGGCTGCAATTACCGCATGACCGATATTCAGGCTGCTTTGGGCGCGAGCCAGATGGTGCGGATTGATGAATTTGTGAAAAAACGCCGGGAAATTGCGTTGTACTATGATGAACATCTGCGGAATCTGCCGGTAATCACGCCGTATCAGAGTCCCGAATGCCAATCCGCATGGCATCTGTATGTGATTTGCTTAAAATCCGGTCAGATAAAGAAAAGCCGCCGGGAAGTTTTTGATTTGCTGAGAGCGGCGAAAATCGGCGTCAATGTTCATTATATTCCGGTGCATACTCATCCCTATTATCAGAACATGGGATTTGCTTACGGCGATTTTCCCGAAGCTGAAAGTTATTATGAGCGGGCTGTGAGTCTGCCGATATATTTCGGACTCAGCACCGATCAGCAGGATTACATCATTGACACATTGAAGAAGTTACTGATATGAAAATCGTTGCCATTATTCAGGCGCGGATGGGATCAACGCGGCTGCCGGGAAAAGTGCTGATGCCTTTGTGCGGCAAGTCCGTGCTGGCACACACCATAGACCGCGTTAAATCCTGTTCCCTGATAACTCAAACCGTTGTTGCGACAACTACGCTTTCACGGGATCAGGCGATTATCGAAGAAAGTAAAAAATTGGGCATTGAGGTGTTTGAAGGAAGCGAAGATGATGTGCTGTCGCGCTATTATCATGCCGCGTCCGCATTCAAGGCGGATATTGTGATTCGCATCACCTCAGATTGCCCGCTCATTGACCCCAAGGTAATCGAAAAGACCGTTCGCTTTTTTCTCAACGGGCAATTTGATTATGTGTCAGATGTTCTTACGCGCAGCTATCCCAGAGGCATGGATACGGAAGTTTTTTCATTCAAGGCGCTGTCCGAAGCATTTCACGAAGCGGTTGAATCCCATGAGCGGGAGCATGTAACGCCGTTTATTTACAAACAGCCGCAGCGTTATAAATTGGGAAATGTGTCATACCACGAAGATCAGAGCCGTCATCGCTGGACGCTGGATACGCCGGAAGATTATGAACTGATTTGCCGGATTGCGGAATTGCTTTATCCGAAAAATCAGATGTTCACAATGGAAGAGATACTTGATTTATTTGAAAAATATCCTGATTTGTTTGTGATCAACGCGCATATTTCACAAAAGGAAATTAAGTGATGCCAGATAATTTTATGCGTATCGTGAAACTGCCCGAATTGAATCTTTAAGATGATTTCA